>JBMOHX010000239.1:0-6081 GCA_049317625.1 Phycisphaerales bacterium | reverse complement strand
CGAGCCGGTCACCGGCCTGAACGACTCGGTCAGCGACCTCGCGGTCTGGGACCCGGATGGACCCGGCCCGGGCCAGGAAATGCTCGTCATCGCCGGCCGGCTTTCTCGCCTTGGCTCGGTGCCGGTCCGGAACGTCTGCCTGTACGACGGCGAGCATTTCATACCAATGGCGGCGGGAGTAGCCGGCGTCGCACCGAGCGTCGAAGCCATGGGCACACGGCTCTTCGCGGCGCGGAACGAGGGTCCGATCGGCCGCGTCGCGGAGTGGACGGGGTCCGAGTTCGTCGACTTTCCAGGCGCGTTTGAGTGCGAGGAGTGTCCTTCCTACTCGGCGCCGATCTCCGCCATCATCACGGTCGGCGGAGAGCTCTGCGTCTTCGGCGGGTTCTCTCGGATCGATGGCGAGCCTGTCAGCCAGTTCGCACGTTGGGACGGTGAGTCGTGGGTTCAGATTCCGCGTTGGGACGGCCTGCCTTGGAACGCGCCGGCGCAAGGGATGCCGCTCCTTGTGACGAAGGACCACGCTCGGACGTTCATCGGCGCGTGCGAGTGGACCGGGTCGGAGTTCCTCTGCAACACGTGCTTCTACAGCGGTTTCACGCGAAAGTGCGCGGGGCCGTTCAACGGTGGGAGTGTCGGTGTCGTCAGCGAGCGGATCGGGGGCGAGACCCAGACCATTCTGTGCGGCGAGCTCGACCGCCGCAACAACTACTTCGTGAGCCGCGCGATGGCGACGGAGCGTGAGTTCGTGCTCGTTGACAACGGCGAGTTCCTGGGAAACTGGGGTTCGGCCACTGTGGCGTACGACGCCGCGGGCCGTGTGACGAACTCCGTGCTCTACGACGGCGGGCCCGCGGACGTGGTTCGATTCCGCGGCGAGCTTGTCGTCGCAGGCGGGTTCTCAGCGCTGCAACTCGGGTCGACCCTTGTGCCAGCGGCCAACATCGCGGTGTTGCGGAACGGCCAATGGACACCGCTCCAGGAGCACGTTCCGTCGCAGCCGGCGGTGCTCTTCAGATATGGTGACACCATGCTGACGGGCGAGAACCGCCGCTTCTTCCAGACGCTGGCGATGGTGAACGACTTCTCCCGGTACGAGAACGGACGATGGATCTTCGCAACCCGAGCCTTGGACTGGGGCTATGCGACCATGGAGTCGAGCCGGCAGCGGATCGAGGTCCAGAGCGGGCTACTGGTGAACAGGATGTTCGACTTCGGAACGACCCTTCAGCACTGGGACGGTGCCCGGTGGACACAAGTGACCGGCTTCGGCCCTTCGCAAGGCACTCAGCACGTGCGACTCGTCCCGCGGGCCGATGGGTCCGTGTGGATCGTGCCGCTCGACCCTGCGGGACTCCAGCTCATCTACTCCAACGGGGCATACTCGTACGTGCGAGTCGAATCACGTCCGGGTCGCGCGTGGGTCGAGTGGAACGGCGTGCTCTACGGCGAGTTTGATGGTTGCTGGGCGGAACTCGGACCGGACGTCTGGTGGCATCGGCTGAACCGCTTCCTCCCGGGCGAACGCATCGACACCGCGCAGGTGATCGATGGCCGTCTGATCGTCTCAGGGCTGCTCCGTTATCCCGGGGGCGGCCTGACGCTCGGACTCGCGGAATGGACGGGCTCGCGGTGGCAGACCGTCGGCGGCTGGATCACCGACGCGGCCCCGACCGCCATCAAGATTGAGCGAGTGCTCCGCTACGACGGTCGCTTCTACGCGATCGCCCGGAACTCAGGGCCGGGGTCCGCCACCCCGTTGTTGCGACTGGAGCGCGAAGGTACCGGCCCCGGCATCTGGCGGTTGCTCGACGAGCTGGGCCCCACGATCAGCGACGCCGAGGTTGCTCCCGACGGAGCACTCTGGATCTGCGGGCCATTCACGCAAGTTGCGGGGATCCCCTGCAACAAGTTCGTTCGTCTGCGGCACTGCTACGCCGACATCGACTGCTCCGGCGGAGTTGACAGCGACGACACGATCGAGTTCTTTTTCGCGTGGGACACCAACGACAGCCGCGCGGATGTGAATGGGGATGGTGGGGTGGACGCCGACGACACGATCATGTTCTTTGAGAGGTGGGAGGCGGGATGCTGAGGAGTAGGGCCCGCGAACTCTCGCGCAGCAGAATCAGCCGAGGCTGATGTGCGTGCGGCGGTCTTGCTCCGTTCGCGTTCGGTGGGCCTTGCCTGTGAGTTCGAGGTTGTCGAGCGCGCTGCGGACCTGTGCACGCGAGCCGCCGCATGTGCGGGCGAGGCTGAGTTCGCTCAGGCCGGCGCCCGCGTCGTGTTCGAGGGCGGCCAGCACGGACGCCCGAAGGTCGCCGCGAAAGTCGGCCCGCGTGATGAGCCCGGGGTTGCGGGCCATGAGCCAGGACGCCGGCCGAAGGGCGTCGTCCTTGAACTCGATCTCCTGGCACCACAATCCCCAGCGTGTGGAGATCGGCGAGGCTCGTCGGCGCGATCGCTCGGCGAGCGTTGGAGAGGAACGCTCGACTTCAAAGAGCGGGCGAGGCTCGGGGGCGGGGGCGAGTTCACGGATGACGGATGCGAACTGCGCCGGGTGTGTGCCCTGCTGCGCGATGTCCAGGAGCAGGCCGAGGGTGGGTCGATGCTGGCGTTCCAGTTCATCGCGGATCAGCCGTTTGAGGCGGTGCTTGGCGATCAGGTCCCCGTAGCGGTGCAGCCAGGTCGCCGCCATGATGAACAGGCGTGCCATGCCAGGGGCTTCGCGTGCGGTTTCGAGGAGCAGTCGCTCGAGGTCGGGCGACTCGTGCGATTGGTCCGAGGTGAAGCCGGCGCCGAGGCGGGTCCATTGGCGGAGAAGATGGTCCAGTCGATCATTCACGGTCGTGGACCTCCAGCGACGTCAGCAGTTCCCTCGCGTCGGTGATCTGGGTGGGCGAGGTTCCCTTCGCGGGCAGTTCATCCAAGTAGCGCCGCACAAACTCGACATCGTCCGGGCGGGGCTTCATCGAACGGATGTCTTCAAGGTCCTGAGCGCGGCCTGCGAGCACTTTCATGGCGATGAGATCGACGCGGCTGGCCGCGAACACGCGGAGTCGACCCCAGGTTCCGACCCAGACCCGGCGCGACTCCCAGCCATCGGGAAGCGCATCGCGGCGAAGTTGCACGTTGCTGTTGAGCCACGTGCGGGCGAGCCCGAGCTCCTTCGCGACTTCCTCCGCGGCACTCTCGACAGCACCCATTGCACTTTCGGGCGTGTACGCCATGACGTCGCAGTCGCTGGTGGTTCGTGATGGGGGCAGCAGCCCGGTCAGCATGCAGGCAGCGCCGCCGACGAGGAGTAGCTCGACCTGCGAGTGGTACGAGAACCGCTCTCCCAGCCTTGTCAAAGCGTGCTCGACGGTGGTGGTGTCCATGGCTGCCCACTCCTTATGTCGGCTAAATCATACAGTCAAAATCCGTCTCAATCCACCTGGTTGCCATTGAATGGGTGCGATGGGTCGTATTTTCGGACCTTGGACAGCTTGGGGCGCGATGGAACAGCGCACTGAAACCGAAGCGTTTCAGTGGCACCTGTTGGGGGGGAGGGCAGGGTGTGGCGGTGGGTCAGCGCACTGAAACCGAAGCGGTTTCAGTGGCACCTGTTCGCTTAGACGAGGAGGCTCGCCGGCTTCTCGAGGAGTTCGCGCACCGTGGCGAGGTATGCCGCGGCCATCGCGCCGTCGACGACGCGGTGGTCGCTGGACATCGTCATGCTCATCACGTGACCGACGACGATCTGGCCGTTCTTGACGACGGGCTTCTCGATCGCGGCGCCGACCGCGAGGATCGCGACGTTGGGCGGGTTGATGATCGCGGTGAAGTTGCTCACGCCGAACATGCCCAGGTTCGAGATGGTGAACGTCGAGTCGGTCATCTCGTTGGGGGCGAGGCCCTTGGTGCGGGCCTTCTCGCTGAGCTGCTTGCTCTGCGCGGAGATCTGGCGGAGGCCGATCTGGTCGGCGCTGCGGAGCGTGGCGACGACCAGGCCGCCGCCGCGTTCGGCGGGCAGCGCGATGGCGACGCCGATGTTCACTTCGCCGAGCTGCTCGATGGCGACCTCGTTGCCCTTGTCGATCCAGCGGCTGTTGACGAACGGATGCTGGTGCATCGCCAGGGCGCAGGCGCGGACGAGGAAGTCGTTCACGCTGAGCTTCACGCCCTGGCTCGCGAGCTGGTCGTTGAGCTGCGAGCGAAGGCTCATCAGCGGGTCCATGTCGACGTCGACGGTGACCTGGTAGTGGGGGATGGTCTGCTTGCTCTCGACAAGGCGCGTGGCGATGACGCGCCGCATGTTGGAGAGGGGGACGATGGTGCCCTTGAGTGCCGCGGCTGCCGCGGGAAGGGGCGCGGGGGTGACGCGAGCGGCGGCGGCCGGCGCGGGCACGCCCGAGCGGATCGCGGCTTCGACGTCGGCGCGGACGATGCGGCCGCTGGGGCCGGTGCCGCTGAGGCGGGCGAGGTCCACGCCAGACTCCGCGGCGATTTTCTTGGCCAGCGGCGAGGCGAAGATGCGGCCGTTGCCCTCGGTGCCGTGCGCGGGCTCGGCGACCGCGATCGCGGCGGCGGTCGGAGCGGGTGGGTTGGCGGCGGTCTTGGCACCGGCGGCGACGGCGGCCTTGGCGGCGGGCGCGGCCGCGCTCCGGGCGGCGGCGCCAACGTCTTCACCCGCGGTGGCGAGGATCACGATCGCGGTGCCGACGGGGACGGTCTGCCCCTGCGGAACAGCGAGCTTCGCGACGGTGCCGTCGTCGAAGGTCTGGAGCTCCATGGTCGCCTTGTCGGTCTCGATGTCGGCGATGACGTCGCCGCTCTTGACCTTCTGGCCTTCCTTGACGTTCCACTTCACGATGGTGCCCTGCTGCATGGTGTCGGAGAGGCGGGGCATGGTGATGGTGATTGGCATGTTTGTCCTCGGGAAAGCAGCAAAGCTCAAAGCAGCAAAGCAGCAAATGAAAGGCAGAAGAGCGTAGGGGGTTGGGCGGGTTTGTGTTTGGTTCGGGCGATCATGGTGCCCATGATGGAACGGATTTCCTGGAGTTCGGTGAGGAGCGCATCGAGTCGCTTCGCGGGGATCCAGTTGTGTCGTGCAGCGAGTCGAAGCCAGAAGCGGGTTTCGTTGAGTTCCTTCAGCGCGATCGAGAGGCACTTGGTGAAGTCGGAACGGCTCATGGCCTCGTCTGCCTCGAAGGTGTTTGCGCCGACGGATGTGCCGGACGCCATCACTTGATCAACGATTCGACGGCTGATGTTCTTTTCGCCGAGTGCCACCGCGACGTGTACCACCCTGTCGCAGAACGACTCGACGCGTTCGATGAATGGTGCCTGCAACCTCGCCATCCGCTTCTCTGATTTGCTGCTTTGCTGCTTTGAGCTTTGCTGCTTTACGCAAGTATCTTGCGAACCGCCGCCACAATCCGGTCCTTGTTCGGCAGGTACGCGTACTCGAGTGCCTTGGCGTACGGCGTCGGGACGTCTTCCGTGTTCAGGCGGACCGGGGGGTGGTCGAGCCAGTCGAAGCAGCGCTCGCAGATCTGGGTCACGACCTCGCTGGCGACGCTGGCGAAGGGCCAGCACTGGTCGACGACGATCACGCGGTTGGTCTTGCGGACGCTCGCGATCACCGAGTCGATGTCCAGCGGGCGGATGGTGCGCATGTCGAGGACGTCGACGTGGATGTTCTGCGCGGCGAGTTCCACCGCGGCTTCGTAGCAGAAGTTCGCAGGGCGGCCGAACGAGACCAGCGTGCAGGCGTCGCCCTCGTGGGTGAGGCGGGCCTGGCCGAAGGGGATGTAATACTCCTCGGCGGGCACGTGGCCCTTGTCGCCGAGCATGCGCTCGCTCTCGAGGAAGAAGACCGGGTCGGGGTCGCGGATCGCGGTCTTCAGAAGGCCCTTGGCGTCGTAGGGGTTGCTGGGGATCGCCATCTTCATGCCGGGGACGTTCGCGTACAGGCCTTCGACGCACCAGGAGTGCGTGGAGCCGAGCTGACCGCCCGCGCCGTCGTTGCCGCGGAAGACGATCGGGCAGCCCCACTGGCCGCCGGACATGTACAGCATCTTTGGAACGTTGTTGAGG
>JBMOHX010000238.1:0-6095 GCA_049317625.1 Phycisphaerales bacterium | reverse complement strand
CGCTCCGGCGCGAGATCGTGGGTTCGCTCCCGATCCATCACCTGTACGACAACGTCCGCGAGATCAGCGGGACGCTCGATCTCCCGCGGAAGGACGTGGCGGTGCTGGGCCGGTGCTGGGCGGACTCCCCGCGATACAACGACATGGCCCGTGTCTGGACCGTGCCGCTGAACGCCTCGTCGTTCAAGAACGGCTTCCGTTGCGCGAAGTCCGCGGCCCCGGCGGTCGCGGGTCGCGCCGACATCGACGCGCCGCAGTAAGCCCCTGCCGCGGCACCGATCCCTTTCTGATACCCTTCCCAGATCGGCCGATCCGACGCACGCGTCGACGTCGGTCCGGGCCAATGCACGAAAGCGAGGACCCCTATGAGCACCCTTTCGTCGAGTGAAGCAGCAGCCTCGTGGCGAGTCGTTTCTGCAACGGTGGGGGCCGCGAGCTCGGCGTTCTCGCCGCGGGCGGTGAAGGGTGCGGCCGCCGATGCGCTTCAGGTGGCCCTCGATGCTCAGGCCCAGGCCGCCATCGCGGCGCAAATCCGAATCGGCCCCGCGCTCGACGAACTGATGAAGCTCCGGTTCGCCGGGGAGACGCTCACCGACTGCATTCAAGATGCGCTCGCCGCCTGTGGCAAGCTGATGTCGAAGTACCCATCCAAGTCCCCGCTCTCGGTGAGCCTTTACTCGAACGTCATGGAGTATCGGGACACCGGATCGGGCGGGCACGAGACCCGCGCGCGGGTTGTCGTGACCAGGGGCGAAGAGTCGCAAGAACTCACGGTGCAGAGCCCGACCGACCCCGACCGACAGTTGGACGTCGTCGTGAGGTTCAAGTTCGCGCCGGTTTCCGCCGCCGGCGGGGGTGCCGCCGCCGGCGCGTGATCGGCACACATGCCCGCGTCTGCATCGCGTGCCGGGCACGTCTGCTACGCTCTCGCGCATGGGGCAGCCGTCCAACCCAACCCGCTCTGTCTGGAGCAGGCTTTGCTCAGATCGGCGCGCCATCATCGGCGGCGCGGTGCTGCTCGCGATCCTCTTGCTCTGCACGCTGACACTGCCCTTCACCCTCGGTGCCGACGCGAGCGGCCCGGACGCCGGCGTCCCACGCTTCAACGCCGGGACTTCGGCCTCCGCACGCACGCCCCCGGCTCTGTCGTTGTTCGGTCTCCTCGGGACCGACGACCTCGGCCGCAGCCTGCTCTATCGCTGCCTCGCCGGTGGGGGCATCTCCCTCACCATCGGAGCACTGGCCACGGTTGTCTCCGTCGGCATCGGCACGGTCTACGGCGCGATCGCCGGGTACGCGGGCGGACGCACCGACGCCGTCCTCATGCGCGTGGTTGACTTGCTTTACGGGCTCCCGTACGTCCTCCTCGTGGTGCTCCTCGCCGTGGCTGCGGACGCGATGGTCGACGAGTCCGTCTCGCGAACCCGCGCCCGCGCCGCCCTCACACTGGAACTCGCCCGCGCCTCCGACCCCACGCTCGCACCCCTCCCCGATCGCGCGGTGCACGCGCGTATCGCGGCCGATCCCACCCTCGCCGCGTCGCTCGCCAAGACCGCGCTCGTTCAGCTCCCGCCCCGCGAACTCTCGCCCGCTTCTCGCACCGCCGTCGATCTCGCAACGCTCCTCGTCGCGATCAGCGGCGTGAGTTGGCTCACCACCGCGCGCGTCATCCGCGGGCAGGTGCTGAGCCTCAAAGCCCAGCCCTTCGTCGAGGCGGCCAGAGCGGTGGGGGCCTCGAACTACCGCATCTTCCTCCGGCACCTGCTCCCAAACCTGGTCGCCCCCATTGTCGTCTACGCCACGCTCACCGTGCCACAGGCCATCCTGCAAGAGTCCTTCCTGAGCTTTCTCGGTATCGGAGTGAAACCGCCCCTCCCCAGTTGGGGCTCGCTCGCGGCACGCGGCGTCGAAGAACTCAACCCCTACCGGTCCGACTGGTGGCTCCTGCTCTTCCCTTGTCTGCTCCTAGGGTCCACGCTGCTGGCCCTGAACTTCATGGGCGAAGCCCTGCGCGATGCGATCGATCCACGGTCGACCCAGCGGGGGTCGGAAGCACCCGCCTCCGCGAACCGGGCGTAAGCCCCGCGGGTTTGGCGTTCATTCTAAAGAAATCTGGTTCAAAGGCTCCCATTTTCGCCGAAACTTGATAGCCTCACCGGGCCGCCCGTTCAGGACGTACGGGCCGAATCAGGGGAGCCGGTTCGTTTGACGAGGTACGCTGCAACGCGATCATCCCGGTTCTTGACCGGCGCGGCCTCACTGGCCTTGGGCGTCGCCTCTGTCGCCTGGGCTCAGGCCCCGGCAGCCACCCCCCATTCCGACGAAGCCGCTCAGATCGAGCAGAACCTCCTCGCCGACCTCCAGGCCCAGCCCATGGGGAGGTTTGCGGTCGGTGATCTCCGCTACCCCGAGCCATTCCTCCGGCGCGTCCGCGACCGCACCCTGATCGCCCTCGTCCGCCGCGACCGTCTCCCCGCGGCCGCAGTCAGCGCTCCGTCCGCCGCTCCGGCACCATCCGCGTCACGCGCCGGCGAACGTGTCCGCCTCGTGCGCCACACGCCGCCCCTTGACGACTTGCGGTCGCGTAACGCGCTCCACCCGACTCGGCCCGAGTCGCGCGGGTTCATCGCGGATGTTGTGCCACCGTTCCCGGGGATGAGCCCGCAGATTCCCACAACCCTCCCGCCCGAGTGGCAGGCCGCGGCGGACCTCGTCAACTCGCGACTCACCGAGGCCGGGTTGCTGACCACGCTCGCCGAAGTCGTCGCGTCGCTCGGACCTACTGCGTTCGAAGAGCCCTTGGCCCAACAGATCGATCAACTGCGAGCGATCGGCCTCCCGGTCGATCTCCTCCGGCATTTCGCCGCGGGAGACGAGTCCGGCGCGGAACCGATCCTGCGACGAATCGTCCGCGACGTCGCCGCCGGCGCATCGTCTGAGAGCATTGCAGCGAAGTTCCGCTTCAATGCCCGGCGCGCTCATGATTTCAAGGTCAGCGACGAGGGCGGATCAGATCCCATCGACCTGCTAAGGCTCCAGGTTCCGTCCGCCACCCTCTGGGGAGGCGAGCCCGACGGCGACATCCTCGACGCCGTCGAAGGCGTGCTCGCCACCCGACCCTCGTGGTCGGTCCTCGCCACGGTGAGCCGCCCGGACCTTCGCCACTTCCTCGCGAGGACCGCGGCGTGGCCGACTACGGAGCGGGCACTGACGGTGGTTGAGGAAGCCCTTCCCGTCGCCCAGTGGGGGCAAGACGTCGGCAAGGCTGGAAGAGCCGCGGGCGCAACCGGCAGTCCTTCCCACGCCACTCTCGTTCCCCGCTACGCCTCGCAGAATGAAGACGGCTCGGTCTTCGTCCCCAACGAATCGTACATGGCGGGCGGCTGGGCGAGCGCGGGGCACACGGTCATCCAGTCGTGCCTCTTGTTCCAGGGCGGAAACGTCATGGCGATCCGGGATCGCGATCGCGACGCGCTGCTCGTCGGAGAGGCCGAGGTCTACCGCAATGTCGCGCTCGGGCTGAGCCGGCCCCAGGTCGAGGCGCTCTTCGCGCTCGAGTTCGGGGTCGACCGCGTCGTGGTCCTCCCATCGGTTTCTTTCCACTTGGACCTCGACCTCACGGTCCGCTCGGTCCGTGGGGATTTCCCCGTCGTGCTCATCAACGATCCGGCCGCGGGTGCCCGCGCGGTTCTGAAAGCTGGCATCGCGGCCATGCGCGCACCCGAACTCCTCGGCGAGGCACGGGCCGCGGCTCTGCTTACAGCGATTGAGGGCGACGCATCCGCCGCGGCGGCGAACGAGGTCGCGAACTTCCTCGGGCAGCGGATCGGCGCAGGCCCGGAGGAGCAACGAGCGTTCTGCGTTGCATGGGGCGGGAAGAGCGAGCTCTCCGCTTGCCTATCGGACCTGCGGCGGATTGCGGTGGCGGCAGACGAGCTGCGCCAGGACCCTCCGGGGACCGATGAAACTGACCCAGTCGCCCGAGCGTATACGGGGGCCTTGCAGCGTCAGGAGGCGGACCGGCGCGAGCTTGTCGCGGCGCTCGGAGCGCAAGGGTGGCGGATCGAACACATTCCCGGGCTATCCGGGGGTTCGGACGGCTTGAACTACTTGAACGGAATCCACGATTGCGAAGCCTACTTCGTGCCGGTCTTTGGCGGGGTCTTCGCAAGCGTTGATATGCTGGTGGTCGATTCCATCCGGCGCGTGCTGGGTGAGTCTGTTGTGGTCGTTCCTGTCCCCAGCGCGGCGCTCCAGCGACGCGCCGGGGGCCTGCACTGCGTTGCCGTCGCGTATCGCCGCGGCAAATGACGGTGCGGATAGCTATGTCATTGCGTTGGTGTTCCAGAGTTGCAGAGGAGATCTTGATGAACCCGAAGTTTCTGAGAGTTATGTCTGGTCTGGCCGTCGTTCCCGCCATGTTGGGCCTCGCGGCGTCCGCCTTCGCGGACCCGGTCGAGCTGAACACCCGCACCTATGTCGGTACCGGTGACGCGGCCCTGGCCGCGCAGGGTCCTTCTGACGGCTCGCTCATCTGGACGCTCAACGCCGACAACGGCCTCATGCCGACCGACGGTCGCTTCCAGGCCTCGGTGGACGCCACCGGCGGCGCGAGCCTCTCGGGCGGCCGCTTCTCCCTTCTGAACTCCACGCTCGAGCTCGCCTCGGCGACCGGCGCTCAGATGGTCTTCGAGGAGCTGAGCCTCGAGTTCTCATCCAACTGTCGCGGCACCATCGTCAGCCGCAGCGGCGCCGAGCAGGGTCGCCGGGTCTTCGACGTGCAGGCCGAGTCGTGCCTCATGTCCAACAGCGAATCCCACCTTGAGTACTACGGCGTGGTCAGCCTCACCGAGGAGATGGCCGCGTACATCGGTCGTCCCGACCTCGCCGGCAAGCCCGCCGGCTACGTGCAGCTCTCCGCGGAACTGCTCCTTCCGACCGACGCCCCCGTGCGCGGCAACCCCGCCGACGAGGGCATCGAGGGCGGCCCCAGCACCCTCGGTGGCGACATCGACATCTGGTGCAGCCGCGTCGGCGTGAACGGCGGCGGCGCCGCGACCGCGAGCAACTACGCCTATCACGGCGTCGTCGGCGGGATCGCCGCGTTCTCGACCGCAACCACGGCCTGCACCGGCTCGGGCAACCTCCGCGCCGAGTGGTTCAGCACCGGCACCAACCAGGCCCGCCACCCGCTGATCACCGCCAACGTCTACCGTCTTCTCAACGGCCGCTTCGAGCAGATCGGCCAGAGCTGCGTCAAGCATTCATTCTGCGCCGTTGATGAGTTCACCTGCGGCACCTGCGCCGCGGACGGCAACTGCGACTACCTCGCCCCCGGCTGTGCGGATACCTACACCGCGAACCGCAACGGTTCGACCAACCTGGGCCTGCGTTCGCAGATTAACCCGCAGGGCTTCGGTATCAGCGGCAACGCCGCGGGCACGCACTCGCACCCGATCGTCGCCCCGAGCGTGGACAACACCACGATCCGTGGTCGCATCCAGATCCCGGTGGCGGACCTCGCCAACGCAGGTGCGCAGTACGTCCTGGAAGTGCAGTACGTGACCCACGAGGAGAGCGTCGCCAACCGCGTCAACAACTGCTCGTACCGTCGCATCAACACCACAGCCACCAGCTTCACCAGCGCTGCTCTCACTCAGGCGCAGAAGACCGCCGTTCAGGGCTGGCGCGACCTTGATCCGACCGTCACGGTCGTCAACGTCGACGCCTCCGGCGAAGGCCGCTTCGAGGTCGCCTACAAGGTCACCGACAACGGCAACGGCACCTGGCACTACGAGTACCTGGTCCACAACCAGACCTCGAACCTCGCGTGCGGCTCGCTCAGCTTCCCGATCCCCGCGGGCGTGTCCATCTCCAACGTCGGCTTCCGTGACGTCCGCTACCACAGCGGCGAAGCCATCTCCGGCACCGACTGGACCAACGTGAACTCCGGCGGCGTGCTCTCCTGGGCCACCGAGACCTTCGCGGCCAACCCCAACGCCAACTCGATCCGCTGGGGCACCAGCTACAACTTCCGCTTCGACGCCTCCGCTCCCCCCTCCACCGGCACCGGCACCCTGGGCCTCTGGCGGAGC
>JBMOHX010000237.1:0-6128 GCA_049317625.1 Phycisphaerales bacterium | reverse complement strand
TGGCAGCGAACCCAATCACACCCGCCGACTGGCTCGTGATCGCCGCGTACTTCGCCGCGCTGGTCGGCACGGGCGCATACTTCGCGTGGCGAGCCCGCCGACTCGCCTCCGCCTCCGCCTTCTTCGCCGGGGACCACACCATGCCCGTGTGGGCCGTGGCCGTCTCCATCCTCGCCACCGCGCAATCCGCCGCCACCTTCACCGGGGTCCCCGAGCAGGGGTACAAGGGCGACCTCCGCTATCTCGCGACCAACCTCGGCAGCATCGTCGCCGCGATCATCCTCGCCCGTGTCTTTATCCCCGCTTACTACCGCAAGAACGTCACCACCCCGTACCAGCTCCTCGAATCCCGCTTCGGGCGCGGCGCCAAGCTCGCCACCAGCATCGCGTACATGATCGGCCGCGTCTTCGCCAGTGGCGCCCGCGTCTACGTCGGAGCGATCCCCGTCTCGATGGCGCTCTTCGGCGACATCAGCCCCCAGCACCTGGGCCTCTCCATCGCCGCCTTCATGGCCTTCGGCATCGTGTACACCCTCGCCGGGGGCATCAACTCCGTCATCTGGACCGACGTCCTTCAGGTCTGCGTCTACCTCGGCGCAGCACTCGCCGCCATCATCTGGCTCTGCACCCGCGTCACTGTTCCCTGGTCGGAGGTCCTCGCCGCGGTCCATACAGGCACCCGCGACGGAACCTCGAAGCTCAACCTGTGGCCCAACGACTGGTCGTGGTCCACCGACATGAACCTCGCCACGATCCTCACCGGATTCGTGCTCCTCGCCCTCGCCTCCCACGGGACGGATCAAGACCTCGTCCAACGCATGCTCACCTGCCGCTCCGCCGCGAAGGGCTCCTGGTCGGTGATCAGCGGCGTTCTGATCGGCATCCCCGCGGTCGCGATGTTCTCCGCGCTCGGCGTGCTCCTCTGGGTGTACTACCAACATCCCGGCATGATGGGCGATCCCGGACGCCTCGCGCCCGCGGGCGAGACCTCCGGCGTTTTTCTCCAGTTCATCCTCTCGGAAATGCCCCCCGGCTTCGCGGGCCTCATGATCGCCGGCGTGCTCGCGGCCGGACCCGCCGGCATCAACTCCTCGCTCAACTCGATGGGCAGCACACTCGTCAACGATGTGTACCGCTCCTTCCGTCCAAACCGCACCGACCGCCACTACATCGTCATGGGCCGCTGGGCCATCGCGTTCTGGGGGATCGTGCTCTGGGTCTTCGCGCTCGCGTGCATCCCATGGCGTGCACGCGCAGGCCAGGACATCATCAACTTCGTCCTCTCCGTCATGAACTTCGCGTACGCGGGCCTGCTCGGGGTCTTCTTCACCGCGCTCTTCACGCGCCGGGGCAACACCGCCTCCTGCATCGCCGCGATGTTCGTCGGGTTCACGGTCGTCCTCCTCTTGCGGGCCGAGGTCTGGACGTGGTGGACCACAGAACTCGGCCTCAAGGGTTGGTCAACCTTCAAGCTCGCCTGGCCCTGGCACCTCGTTCTCGGCGCAGCCGCGGCGACCGCAACCGCCGCCGCCCCCAGGGGATTCGGCCGCGCGTGAACCTTCAGCGGCCACTGCCCGTAACACCAACTACCGCGCCCGCGTACACCAATCGCACCTGCAAGGACCCACTCCCCATGCGCATCAATCGAGTTCTGCTCGGCTCTCTCGCGGCGGCCGCGCTCCTCATCGCCGCCTGCGCCGGAAGCCCGACGCCCCGGCACGCGACCACCGTCCCCCCGGTTGATCCACCCGCCATGACCGACACGGCGCCCCGCAACTACGCGGGCATTCACAACGCCGTGGCCTACCACGAGGGGTTCTACTCCGGCAGCGTGCCCGAGGGCGAGCCCGGCTTCGACACCCTCGCCGGCATGGGCATCAAGACCATCATCAGCGTCGACGGCGCGATCCCGGACGTGGACGCGGCCAAGGCCCGAGGCATCCGCTACATCCACCTCCCCATCGGCTACAACGGGTTCGACGAAACCCGCAAGCTCGAACTCACACGTGCAACCCGCGACGCTCTCGCGCAAGGCCCCGTCTACATCCACTGCCACCACGGCAAGCACCGCTCCGCCGGCGCCGCCGCGGCGGTCGCCGTCTCTCTTGGCTGGGCGTCGCCAGAGGATTCGGTCGCACGCATGAAGGTCTCCGGCACCGCCGCGGGGTACAAGGGCCTGTACAAGTGCGCACTTGAGTCGACGCCAGTCGCCGCTGCAACGCTCGACTCGGTCGGGGCCGACTTCCCCGCCATTTCCCGCCCCGCCACCTTCGTTGCGCAGATGGTCGAGATGGACGAGGTCGTCGAGCACCTCAAGGAGATCGAGAAGGCTGGCTGGAAAGCCCCCGACAATCACCCCGATCTCGTACCCGCCGCAGAAGCGGGCAGACTCGCCGACCTCCTCCGCGTCTCGACGCGAGGCACTCGCGCGGCGAACGAATCCGGCGAGTTCCGCACAGGGCTTGATCGCTCCGCAGCCAGCGCGCAAAGCATCGAGGACCTGCTCATCTCCGGGCAGATCGACACGGCCGCGCTCTCCGCGAGGCTCGCGGACCTCCAGAAGTCCTGCAAAGACTGCCACCAGAAGTTCAGAGACTGACCTCAGCGGATCGCGGCGCGCTGCTCCGTGAACGCGAGCGTCACCCGGATCGAGTCGTAACCGATCGCATCGTCTCCCTGCGCGGCGAGCAGTTCCTTGATCGGCTTCAGCGCAGACCCATCGGTCTTCGCCGCCGCGTCCAGCACCTTCCGCGCCACGCCCGCCTCGACCCAAGGCTCGATGCTCGCCGGGCGCTCCGCCGCGATGTAGTCGCACAGGTACCCCACCACCGTGCTCCGCGCCCGCCCGGTCTGCGCCATGACCTGATCGATCGAGTCGCCCCGGCGGAAGCACACGAGAGCACCCTCGGCCCCCGCGCTGAGCTTCACAGTGTCCTCGTCGCTCGAGTTGTCGCGGCTGGGTGCTTGATCTCCGGCCAGCCCGTACGTCTGGCAAAACTCGGCGATCAACTCGACCGCCGGCTGTCCGAGCTCCTGCGCCTTGCGTGCGCCGATGCCGCGAACCCCGGTGAGTCCCGCGATCCGCGTCGGCCGGACGCGGCAGAGCTCCTGCAGCACCACGTCGCTGGCGATCACAAACGGCGGCACAGCCCGAGCATCGGCCAGCGTGCGGCGGAACGCGCGGAGCCGGTCAAAGAGCGCCGTCTCGGTGGGATCGAGCGGACGCGCTTCGCGGTCGACGCGTTTCCTCGCGCCCGCGCCCTCCGCGGCCAGCGCCTCTTTCGCACGCACCAGGCGCGCCGTGAGCTCGTTCCTCAGTACCTTCGCGGCCATCGGGCCTAGATCCACGACCGGGTACTCGCCCCCGCTCCGCGCGAGAACCCCGGCGTCGACAAGCTGGCTGATGTACGACTGCAGGTCGTGCGTCTCGAGCTCCTTCAGCAAGCCGTGCGTTGTGAGCGAGTCGTGACCGCGAGCCAGCACCGCCCGCTCTCGCGACCCGCGCAGCACGTTGACAAGATGCGCCGCACCGAACGCCACCGCGGGCGAACCCGTCTGCGCGGCGTGCTGACGGAACCTCGCCACACACGAGGCGATCTTCCTCGCGATGTCGTGCCCCCCGGGCACCTCGTCCAGCTCGCGCAGGCACACGTCGCACGCCCCGCACTCCGCGTTCGCGTATTCCTGCCCGAAGTACTCGCACAGCGCGCGATGCCTGCACCGCGCCCCGTTCGCGAGTTGCACCACGCTGTCGAGCAACTCCTGCTGCGCTTCGAGCCATTCGGGAGAAACCGGCGTCTCGCTGTCACGCGCGCTCTTCTCCATCAGCTCACGCCACATGTGCGCATCGGCCCCGGAGTACAGCAGCAGACACTCGGCGGGCAGCCCGTCGCGCCCCGCGCGGCCGGTCTCCTGCTGATACGCCTCGACGCTCTTGGGGAGCGACGCGTGCACCACGATCCGCACGTCGCCCCGGTCGATCCCCATCCCGAAGGCGACCGTCGCGACCACCACGTTCAGCCGCTCACGCTTGAACTCGTCGCTGATCCGTGTGCGATCGCGCCCGTCCATCCCCGCGTGATACGCCGCGGCGTTGATCCCCCGGTTCCGCAGCGCGCCAGCCAGCTCCTCGGTCTTCTTCCGCGACATGCAGTACACAATCGCCGCGGCGTCCGCTCCGTGCCGCACGATCGCCGCGTGCGTCTGCGAGACCGCGTCGTTCCGCGGCAGAATCCGGTACGTCAGGTTCGGCCGGTCGAAGTTCCCCACCAGCACGCACGGATCGCGCAGCCCCAGCTGCGCGACGATGTCCTCCCGCACGCGCGGCGTCGCGGTCGCCGTGTACCCTCCGAGCACCACATCGGGCAAGGCCTCACGCAGCTCGGCCAGCCGCCGGTACTCCGGGCGGAAATCGTGACCCCACTGGCTGATGCAGTGCGCCTCGTCGATCGCCACGCGCGCCGGGTTGGCTTTCACCAGCATCGCCATGAAGCTAGGGCTGAAGAGTCGCTCGGGGGCAACGAACAGAATCTTCAGCTCCCCCGACAGCAGCCGCGCGCGGGTCTCCGCGAGGTCCGAAGCGGGCATCGTGCTCATCATCGCAGCAGCAGGCACGCCGGCGAGCGTTAACCCCGCGACCTGATCTTGCATGAGCGCGATCAGCGGCGAGACCACCAGCGTGAGCCGCCCGGTCACCAGCGGCGGAACCTGATAGCACAGGCTCTTGCCACCGCCGGTCGGCAGCACCGTGAGCGAATCCCGCCCATCGAGCGCGGCACCGATGGACTCCGCCTGCAGCGGGCGCAGCGTATCAAACCCCCAGTATTTGGAGAGCACGCCGGCAACGCGAGCATCCATGGTCCCACTCCCTTGGGTCATCGGCGGATGCTAGGAGGCCGGAGACGGGGCCGATCGATGGCACCGGTCGCAGACCAGTAGGCCGAGGGGAACGACCCACACCTGGCTTTGCGGTCGTTCCTCGGCTGCTGGCGACCTCTTGACTGATCAGCTAAACTCGTGCTCGGCCGCCGGTTACAGGCGTGCCGCTGTTCGGCGAGACCTGTCCTCGTTCACGGAGACTCCGTTGGCGGCAAGCGACCACAACCCGGTCACCCGCATGCTGCACGCGGCAAGCACGGGGGATCCTGCCGCGGCCGAGCAACTGCTCCCGCTGGTCTACAGCGAGCTGCGTGCGCTCGCCAAGAGCCGGCTCGCCCGCACACCCCCGGGCAACACGCTGCAAGCGACGGCGCTCGTGCACGAGGCGTATCTCCGGCTCGTGGGCGACACCCCCGGCGCGGACTCGGATTGGGACAGCCGTGCCCACTTTTTCGGAGCGGCCTCGCGCGCGATGCGGAACATCCTCGTCGAGCAGGCCCGGCGCAAGGCCGGTCCCAAAGCCGGGGGCGGGCGACAGCGTGAGAACGTCGACGCCGCCGACGTCTCCGAGGCGAGCATCGAACCCCCCGCTGAAGAGATGCTCGCGCTCGACGCGGCGCTCACCGCGCTCGAAGCCGAGGACCCTCGCAAGGCCCAGGTTGTCATGCTCAAGTACTTCAGCGGTTTGAGCCACGAGCAGATCGCCGCGGCGCTGGGATGCAGCCTGCCCACCATCGAACGAGACTGGAAGTTTGCAAAGGCCTGGCTCAAGGAACGCATGGACGCCGGCAAGTAATTACCCCCGCGCGTCCGTGCGTGAAACCGTTCAGCACGGCCTGCCGCGGCATGCCGGAGAGGCCAAGGAGATGCGGTGTGGGCACGATGTCGCGAGTCGAAGATCTGTTCCACGAGGCGAGCGCATTGCCGAAGGCGCAACGAGGCGAGTTCCTTGATCGCCACTGCTCCGCCGATCCCGCGCTCCGCGCTCAGGTCGAGCGTCTTCTGGCCACCGAAGAATCCGCAACGACCGGCATCCTCGCCTGGTCACCCGAACAGTCCGAGGCCGACCCCTCCACGATCGGCCCGTACATCATCCTCGGATTGCTCGGCGAGGGCGGAATGGGTCGGGTGTACGAGGCACAGCAAGCCTCCCCCAAACGTTCCGTCGCGCTCAAGGTCATCCGTTCCGGTCTGGGAACGGCCGAAGGCCTCCGCCGATTCATCCGCGAGGCCGAAGTCCTGGCCCACCT
>JBMOHX010000236.1:0-6154 GCA_049317625.1 Phycisphaerales bacterium | reverse complement strand
ATGCCGAAATCCTCTTCATGCGCCGCGAAGACCTGATGGCGGTGCGCGACCAGACTGTGCGCGACGAGCAGTTCCCCGATGTCCTCGTCGTCGGCGGCGCTCGCCTGCCGCTCCGCTACAAGCTCGAGCCCGCCGCGGCAGACGACGGCGTGACGATCCGGCTGCCGCTCGAGGCCGTTGCGGGGCTCGATGACCGGTTGTTCGAGTGGTTGGTGCCCGGCATGCTCGAGGAGAAGGTGAGCGGCATCGTGAAGTCGCTCCCGAAGCACCTGCGCCGCGCGCTCCCGCACCCGTCGGCGTTCATGCCCGAGTGCATCGAACAACTCGCCAAGCCCGAGGGGAGCCTCTTCGACCGCCTCGCCACCATCATCCGTCTGAAGGTTGGTGTGCCGGTGAGCCCCGACGAACTCCGGGCCATCGAGCTGCCCGCGCATCAGCTCATGAACTTCGAGGTCGTGGACGGGCAGGGCCAGGTGCTCGCCAGCGGGCGAAGCCTCGGGGCCATTCGCGTGAAGCTGGCGCCGCAGATCCGCGACGGGTTCGCGCGGCTGCGGGCCGACAGCGTCACCCGCGACAACATCAAGCGGTGGGACTTCGGCGACCTGCCCGAGCGGGTGAGCATCCAACGCTTCGGTATGGTGGTCGATGCGTTTCCGGGGCTGGTTGATCGCGGGACGAGCGTGTCGATCAAGCTGTTCGACAGCGCGGAATCCGCGGCGGAAGCCACCCGCTTCGGGCTGCGCCGGCTGTGCATGCTCTCGGCCGCGGAGGACTTCAACCGGTACACCCAGTTCCTTCCCGCGGCGGACCGGCTGGCGTTCCAGTACGCGGCGATCGGCAAGGCGTCGGAGCTGAAGCCGGTCCTGCGCGAACTCATCGCGGACCGCGCGTTCCTCGCGGATCAGAGCGGGTCGATCGCGCCGGAGCGTTACCCGAGGGACGACGAGGCGTTCGAGAAGCTCGTGAGCGCGGGGCTCTCGCGCCTGGGCCGGGCGATGGACGAGGTGACGGAGCTCGTCGCCTCGATCTTCAGTGGCATGTACGCCGTGCGCGCAGCAGTGGGGGAGAAGCCCCCGGCCGCTTGGGCGCCGGTGCTGGCGGATATCCGCGAGCAACTGGACCATCTCGCGCCGGCGGGTTTTTTGGGGGCGGTTCCTTACGAGTGGCTCCGCCACTACCCGCGGTATCTCGCGGCGATCCAGAAGCGGGTCGGCAAGCTCGTCGGCGACGGGTTGACAAAGGACCTCCGCAAGCTGGCGGAGTATCTTCCGTACTGGAGGGCGTACGTCGAGATGGCGCAGCGTGGAGACGAGGGTCGTCGCGGGGACGCGGCGCTGCACCAGTACCGCTGGATGCTCGAGGAGTACCGGGTCTCTCTGTTCGCGCAGGAGCTTCGGACGTCGATCACGGTCTCGCCAAAACGGCTCGACGAACACTGGGCCACGCTCGCGCCGAAGGCGGGCTCAGCCACGCCCAAGGCGGGCTCAGCGTGAGATCAACGCATCAGACTGCGCGATGAAGCTGTCGCCCTTCCAGTCGTCGTCGGCACGGGGGGCAGAGACCACGGTCGCGGCCTCCGCTCTGCGCGACGCCGCCTGACGCGCGACGAGATCCGCGTGGCTTGTGAAGTACTGGAGCGCACGGCCCCGGAACTCGTCGAGCGTGCTGAACCCGTGGCGGAACATGAATGCTTCGAGTTGGTCGCGCAGGTCTCGCAGGAGCCGGTAGCCGTGGATCATCACGCCCGTGCAGACCTGGGTGGTGTGTGCGCCGCAGAGAATGAACTGCGCGGCGTCCTCCCCGGTCTCGATGCCACCGAGCGCGGAGAGCGATCGCCCGGGGAACTCGGCGCCCACCACTCGCCCCAGCTCCATCGTCATCCGCAGCGCGATCGGCCGGACCGCCTTGCCCGAGTACCCGCCCGGGGTCGAGTATCCCTCGACGCTCGGTTCGGGACGCAGCGTTTCGAGATTGATGCTCATGACGCTGAGCACGGTGTTGATCGCTGAAAGCCCGTGCACACCCGCGCGGAGGGCCGCCCTTCCGCAGGCCGCGATGTCGGTGACGTTCGGGGTGAGCTTGGCCCACACGGGCACGCGGGCGTGACGCACCGCCCATCCGCACACCTCTTCGAGAATCTGTGGGTCCTGACCCATCGCGCTCCCCATGCGCTGCTCGGGCAGGCCGTGCGGGCACGAGAGGTTCAGCTCGAGCGCGTCCACGCCCGCCTCCTGGGTGCGACCGATGATCTCGGCCCACGCGTTCTCGGAGTACTCCTCCATGATCGACGCGATCAGCACCCGGTCGGGGTACGACGCCTTGATCCGGCGGTAGTCGTCGATCCACGACGCGAACGGTCTGTCCGAGATCAGCTCGATGTTCTCCCAGCCGATGATCTCGTCCGAGTGGGGAGCTCGCATCCGAGCGTAACGAGGCGAAACGTTGCGGATCCGCGCGTGGTCAAGGCACGCGGTCTTCGCGACCACCCCGCCCCAGCCCTCGTCGAAGGCCTTCGCGATCACATTCGCGTTTGTCGAGGGTGGCCCCGAGCCGATGATAAAGGGGTTCGGGAGTCGCAGCCCGTGGAGGACCACCGAGAGATCGGTTTCGGAACCGTGTTGATGCGGCGTGCCCGTCGTCATAGGGGCGTTACGATAGGTGCCTCCCCGGGAGACCGACGCGACTGATGGTCCCTGCCCTGCTCATCCTGTCCTTCCTGCTTGTCCACCTCGCCGACGAGTTCGCCGGGGATGCGGGTTCGTCCGCGGGCCGGCCTTGGTTGGTCATCGGATCAACGTGGGGCGTGATGACCATGCTCTGGCTGATCGCGCACCTCACGGCGCTCGCCGGCGCGCGGATGGTCGACCGCGGGCGCTTCGAGTGGGCCCGGCGAGTGGAGCTCGTCATCACGGGATCTCGCATCCTCGCTATCACGTCGCTCGGCGTCGCCCTGCTCTGGTTCGGGCTGCTCGATGCGGTCCGCGAGGTCGTGCCACGGTTCGCCGCGGTGGACCGCGCCGCGGCGGTGCTTCCGCTGTGGCTACTGATCGCCGGGGGCTGGGCTTCCCAGTACGAGATCGACCGCCGGATCCGCGAGGCGCTGTTCTACCGGTCGGTGCAGTCCGGACGACCGATGGAGCCGATCGAACCCAAGGCACGCTACCTGTGGTTGCAGATCCGGCATCAGTTGCTGATGTGGGCGGTCCCGCTGTGTCTCATCTCCGGCGCCGGTCAGGCGATGCAGGATGCGCTCGCGGCGCGCCCTTCTTTCGTCGGGTGGCTGGGCCCGATTGGGACGAACGCCCTGCAACTCTTCGGGTCGCTGGCGATGTTCCTCGTCACGCCTGTGCTCGTGCGCCGCATCTGGCGAACCACCGAACTCGGCGAGGGCGAGCTGCGAGAGCGGATCATCACCGTCTGCCGCGCCCACCGCGTCCGCGTCCGCGGCCCCTTCGTGTGGCGCACCGGCGCGAGCGTGCTGAACGCCGCCGTGCTCGGCCTGGTCTACCCGGCCCGGTACCTGGTGTTTACTGATGCGCTGCTCGAAACGCTGACGCCCCGCCAGCTCGAAGCGGTCACCGCTCACGAGGTCGCCCACCTCAGACTCCTGCACATGCTCTGGCTCGGCATCGTCGCGTTCGCCGCGATCTGGGTGGCGTCGCTTGGTGTCACCGCCGCGTTCGCCGCGGCGGCGGCACTCTTCGGGACCGCACGCCTCCCCAATCCAGACGGCGTGTGGTTCCAGGGCGTTCTGACGCTCGTTGTGTTCGCCGCGGCGGGGGTCGCGTTCTGCTTCGCGAGCCGGCGGTTCGAGTGGCAGGCGGATGCATTCGCCGCCAAGCACCTGAGCTCCGGGGGTGACTCCGCGGCTGCCGGAGTCCTGGTGACCACCGAGGCCGCGTCAGCGGTCGCCGGAGCGCTGACCAGTGTCGCGTACTACAACGGGATCTCGGAGGACCGCTTTCAGTGGAGGCACGGCTCGATCGCCGATCGACGTCGGCGGGTCCTCTCGCTGGTCGGGCTCCCCGCGGAACGGTTGCCGATCGACCGCGCATCGGCCGTGATCCGGTGGACGAGCGTCGCCGCGCTCGTCGGTGTCGGTGCGATCGCCTTGTACCAAGGATGAACCGCCTATGGCTCTTTCGGAGTTTGAGCAGAGAGTGTGCCGCGAATCCGAGCGGCGGGCGGAGACGATGCTCCGCGAGCTCGAGACGCTCGTCAATATCCCGACCGGGCCCGGTAGCACAGGGCTGGACGAAACGCGGGGTCGGCTCTGCGAGCGCCTCGCGAAGCTAGGGGCTGGGACGCGACTGGTCCCCGGCGATCCGATCCCGGAGTGGCTGGGCGTGGGGGCGGCTCAGTCTCCGCCGACGGCGGTCTGCGAGCGACGGGTCGCCGGCGCTTCGGTTCACGTGATGCTGTGCGGGCACGTGGACACCGTGCACGACGCGTCGAGCGCGTTCAATCGCCTGACGATCTCGGCGGACCGTTCGCGTTGCACCGGTCCGGGAGCCGTCGACATGAAGGGCGGTCTCCTGGTCGCGATCCACGCTCTGGAGACCCTCGCGGAATGCGGCGCGGAGGTCTCCTTCACCTTTGCCCTCAACAGCGACGAAGAGACCGGCTCGTTCGCCTCCGAACGCGCGCTGCGCGAGTGTGCCAAGAACGCGACAGTGGGGCTGGTCTTCGAGCCCGCGATGGCCGACGGTGGGCTGGTCGTGGAGCGGACCGGGAGCGGGCAGTTCATGCTCGAGACGCGCGGGAAGTCGGCGCACGTCGGTCGAGACTTCACCAGCGGCGTCAGCGCCGTGAACGCGATGGCGCGAGCGATCCTGCGGGTGGCGGAGCTCGCCCGGCCCGAGCGCGGCGTCATCACGAATGTCGGCCCGGTGCGGGCGGACCAGCCCGCGAACGTCGTGAGTGACCTCGCCCGCGCGTGGGGGAACGCGAGGTTTGCCGATGCGACGCTCGGCGATCAGCTCGGCGCCGAGCTGGACGCGATGCAGACCGCCGACGGCACGCTGCCGCGCGTGATCGTGCGGCGTGCATTCAACCGGCCGAGCAAGCCCGCGACCCCCGAGGTGATGAAGCTCGCCGAATTCGCCAGAGCCGCCGCGGCGGACCTGGGTCAGAAGCTCCCGTTCGGCAAGACCGGCGGCGTTTGCGACGGGAACACCATGCAGGCGGAGGGCCTGCCGACGATCGATACGCTGGGCGTGCGGGGCGGTGGGCTGCACACCACCGACGAATGGGTCGAGATCCGCAGCCTCGTGGAGCGCACACAGCTCGCGGCGGTCCTGATCGCTCGCCTCGCCAATGGATAAGCACTCATTGGATGAATATCTTCCCACCTAGGAGATGCGGGCCGGGCGAGGGGTCCTATTCTTGACAGAGAACGGAGAACACCCGATGACACAGGCGGCGACAGCGATCAACACCGGCGGCACCACTGGTCCTTCAACGACCGTCGGCTCGCGTTTGCGCAACAGCCCCGCACTCCGCGCCGCGATCGACGCGATCGTGCGCGAAACCGGCGAGGCCTCGGCTCAGCTCACCGACGTGCGCCCGCCCAACCCGGGCCTCAAAGAGTCCTACGACGCGATGATGAAGCGGTGCGCCGAGGTTCGCGGACGCGCCCTGCTGTACCCGTACGTCGGGAGCGGCGCGGGCAACGGCGCGCTCGTGGAACTCGCCGACGGCAGCGTCAAGTGGGACATGATCTGCGGCATCGGCGTGCACTTCTTCGGCCACGCGCACCCGACGCTGATCGAAGCCGCCGCAATCTCCGCGGCCGACGACGTGCTCAAGCAGGGCAACCTGCTCAGCAATATGGAAGCCTACGAGTTCGGCGAGGTGATCCTGAACGAGGCCAAGAAGCACAGCCGCCTCAAGCACGCCTATATCGCCACCAGCGGCGCGATGGCGAACGAGAACGCCCTGAAGGTCTGCTACCAGAAGCACGCCCCCGCGAGCCGGGTGCTGTGCTTCCAGGACTGCTTCATGGGCCGCAGCGTGACGATGTGCCAGATCGGCGACGGCCCAGACTACCGCCAGGGGATCCCGCTCTCGACCCTGGTGGACTACATGCCGTTCTGGGAGCCGGTGATGGCCGAGCGCATGGGCCCCGGGATGCACGGCAAGAAGCGGTTCATCG
>JBMOHX010000235.1:0-6171 GCA_049317625.1 Phycisphaerales bacterium | reverse complement strand
GTGCGCTGCACCGGGGCGCGCTGGGCCGCGGCGCTGGTCACGAGGTTCAGGATCCGTTGCACGCTCGAGTCGCTGGCGGGTCGCAGCACGCGGGCTTCGATGGGATCGTCGGTGTTGATCGTGCCCGCGAAGAGCTCGTCCCCCACTTTCACGTCCCGGGGCATGCTCTCGCCGGTGATCGCGGACTGATCAAAGCTCGACGAGCCCTCGGTGACCACGCAGTCCGCGGGCACGCGTTCGCCGGGCCGGATGCGCACGGTATCGTTCACCACGAGCACCTCGGGAGCAACCGCGACGTACTCGGCCCCGCGCTTCACGAGCGCCTCGGCGGGCATCAGCGTGTGCAGCGCCTCGACCTCGCGCCGGGTCCGCTCCATCGCGAGGTCCTCGAGCGCGCCAGCCAGCACGAACAGGAAGAGCAGGAGCGCGCCCTCCTCCGGGTGCCCCACGTACGCCGCGAGGAGCGCGGCGACGGCCATGAGCACCTCGATGTCGAACTGCTTCTCGCGGAGCGAGTCCGCGGCGGCTTTGAGGCCGTAGACCAGACCGATGCACAGAGAAGCCCACTCGAGCGCGTGGTGCGATTGGACCTTGAAGACATTCGTGAGCAGGAAGCCCACACCGAGTAGAACACCGGCGACGATCGCACACGCCAACTGAACCCGAGGCGTGAAGAGATACCCCATGGGACATGATAGGAACCCGGTGCGCAAGCACCGGCAAGAGCCCGGAGCGCAAGCTCCGGCCCGACGCTGACGAACGCCGCGCCCGTTTACACGCCCAGCATGTCCATCGCGTTCTTCACGATGTCGTCGGCGCTCAGGCCGCACATCTTCAGCACCTCATCGGGCGTCCGCGCGCTCTTGGGGATCCGGCGGACGTGCATCTGCCGGAGCTTGAAGCCGTCGCCGCTTTCCAGCAGAGCTTCCGCCACCGCCGAGCCCAGGCCGCCGCCGAAGTTGTCCTCGACGGTCATCACGTTGCCGCCGGACTGGCCGATGATGTCGAGCACGCCGTCGGAATCAAACGGCAGTGAATACATGTCGATGAGCCCGACGGAGATGCCCTTCTTGTCGAGGGTCTCGAGCGCCTTGTTGCACTCGTGCACCATGTAGCCCGCGGCGCAGATCGTCAGGTCGCGACCCTCCGCCAGGTGCTCGAACCCGCCGAGATTGAACACCGCGTCGTCGTTGTAGAGGAACTCGACGTCCGGGCGGCCGGTCCGCATGTAGCACACGCCCTCGTACTCCGCCATCACCTGCGTGAGGGCGTAGGCCGAGTACGCGTCCGACGGCTGCAGCACGTAGCACCCGGGGTTGCCGCGATGATCGCGCATCGTCGCGAAGGACCGGAACCACGCGACATCGGGGAGCGACATCTGGCTCGGGCCGTCCGCGGCGAGCGTGACGCCGCAGTGGCTGCCGATGATCTTCAGGTTCGCGCCGGAGTAGATCGCCATCTCGATCTGGTCGTACGCGCGCGTCACAAACTTGGCGAACGTCGAACAGAAGGGGATCTTGCCGGCCGCGGAGAGGCCCGCGCCCACGGAGATCATGTTCTGCTCGCCGATCTTGCACTCCATGAACCGCGCCGCGCACGCCGAATCCTTCTTGAAGAACTCCGCGAAGGTCGAGTTCGAAACGTCCGCGTCGAGCACCACCACACGGTCGTTCTTCTGACCGATCGCGCGGAGGGCCAGGCCGTACGCGCGCCGGGTCGCCATCGTGCCCGCGTGGATCGCCGACTCCATGTCGTTGGCCTTCAAGAAAGCGGTGAACGTCGGCACATCGCCCGACGGCTCAGAAGGCGCCTTGGCTTCAGCCGGTGGCTCGATCGTGAACGCGTCCCCGCCGCCGAGCGAGCTCGTCAGCGCGAGCCGCCGCTCCTCCAGCTCCAGCACCGCTCGCTTCAGCGCGTCGCCCGTCGGCGGCTTGCCGTGCCAGCCGTTGCCCTGGATGCTCGCGCACCCCCACCCCTTCACGGTCTTGGCGATGACCGCCATCGGCTTCGAGCCCGCACCCGTCAGGAAGGCCTCGAACGTGGACTTGATCTGGTTCGGGTTGTGACCGTCGATCACCTTCACCTCAAACCCGGTCGCTTCCAGCTTCGCCGCGAGAACATCGGGCGATTGCTGGAGCGAAACCCGATCCGACTGGCCGTACTCGTTGCAGTTGATGATCGTCAGAAGGTTGCGGATCTTGCGGTCAACGATGTAGTCCAGCGCCTCGGCGATCTGGCCCTCCCGCGCTTCCCCGTCGCCCACGATGCAGTACACCTTGCGATCGGTGCCGTCCAGACGCGCGCCCTCCGCCACGCCCGCGGCGATCGAGAGTCCCTGCCCGAGCGACCCGGTCGCCGCGTCGAAGAACGAGAAGCCCTCCATCGGGTTCGGGTGGCCGTCCAGTTCGCTCGGTCCGGCCCGCAGGTGCTTCAGGTCCGCCTCGGTGAGCTTCCGACGGTTCGAGGGGTCCTTCCCAACCATCATGCCCATCTTCGCCGCCGCGGCGTACACGATCGGCACCGCGTGACCCTCGCTCAGCACGAGCCGGTCGCTTGTGGGGTAATCAGGGAACTCGGGGCTCCAGCGCATGGTGTGGAACATGAGCACCGTGACCAGGTGCCCGATGCTCATGGCGCTGGTCGGATGCCCGCTCCCCGCCGCGGCACACGACTCGAGCACAAGACGGTCAAGGTCGATGACTTGTGCGTGAATGGCTGCGTCGAACGACATGGTGCGATTCCTTCCGGTAGACGACCGCCGGCGCTGGCGATCGGATGAACTGACCCATCCACGCGGCGGACGCGCATCCACCACGCCGGGGCGCCCCGCGCCCCGCTCTCTCTGACCCCACCGCCCCAATCCCGTCCGTCCTGAGGGCTCACGCACCCTCGGCAGCTCCCACACCCCGACGCCAAGGCCGTCCGAGTCGATTGAGGCAACACGACAGCACCGACCCCGGGGGGGCCCTGCTCTCATGGTCCGAGAGTATCTCGCGCCCGGCGCGGCCTGACAACCCGCGGGCCCGCTTTGACCCTCGGTTTGCTGAGATTCCCCGGGCCCGGGATCCCGGTGGTTTCAAGGGCCAGTCAGCGCTGGTATCACGTGGCGCGGTGGGCCCGGTGCGCGACGGCCCGCGAGCCCAATATCGTGGTCCCTCTTCGAGAACCCGGCAATGCCTCGCCGCCACCGATACACTTGCGACGGGTCTACACAAAGGACGGAGCTTGAGCGAATGAAGGTTATCTGCGACCGCGCGGCACTCATGGAGGGAATCAACCTGGTCTCTGGCGCCGTCGCGGCGCGCACGCCGCGCGTGCAGTTGACCTGCGTCAAGCTCACGGCCACGCGATCCTCCGGGGTGGGTGAGTTGATCCTGTCCGCCACCGACGCCGAGATTGCGCTCAAGCTCAGCATCAGTCAGGTGGACGTACAGACTCCGGGCGAGGCGCTGATCCCCGCCGACAAGCTCCGCCAGATCGTTTCCGCTGAAGATTCGGAGCCCACGTTGTCGCTCGAGGTCGACGGCGACGCGATGACGATCCGCGGGAAGGACGCGTTCTTCAAGGTCTTTGGCTATCCCGCGGCGGAGTTCCCGCCGATCCCGGATTTCCAGTCCGCGGTCGGTGGCACGGCGGAGATCGGTAAAGCCAAGGCGGTGATCTCGCACCCCGCGGGCTCGCTCGGCGAGCTGGTTTCCCGCACGCTGTTCGCGACGGCGAAGGAGAACTCCCGCTACGCGATCAACGGCGTGCTGCTCAAGCGTGACGGCAAGCGTCTCGAGATGGTGGCCACGGATGGACGCCGACTGGCTCTCGCCCGCGCCAACCTGACCTCCTCCGAGAAAGACGCGAAGGCCATCGCCTGCATCATCCCGGTCAAGGCGCTCGCGATGCTGCAGCGGCTGATCCGCGACAACGACGAGCCCGTGCAGATCGCGATCACCGACAACCAGGCGCTCTTCTCCTTCGGAACCGCGGCGAGCCCCGGCCGCGCGGTCCTGATCTCGAACCTTGTGGAAGGCACGTTCCCTCCGTACGAAGACGTGATACCCAAGGACCAGGACAAGAAAGTCACGTTCGATCGCGACGTGCTGGGCTCGGCCGTTCGGCGTGCCGCGTTGCTCACGAACGAAGAGTCCAAGGGGATCAAGCTCTCGTTCTCGCCGAAGAACAAGCAGGTCGAGCTCTCCAGCCGCGCACCGGAAATGGGCGAGGCGAACATCAAGGCCGACCTGACGGCGTACGAGGGCGAGGCTGTGGAGATCGGGTTCAACCCGATGTTCATCTCCGATGCGCTCAAGGTGATCTCCGAGACGGAGGTCATCCTGGAGCTCAAGGCACCGAACAAACCGGGGCTCATCCGGAGCGGCAACGACTTCCTGTACGTTGTGATGCCGGTCAACCTTCAGTAACCGCGCGTAAGGTCCTCACATGGCACAGCAGATGCAATCCCCCAAGGGGACACGCGATTTCTACCCCATCGACGCTGCGCGCCGCCGCTACATCGCCGAAGCCTGGCGCCGATCGTCCATCATCCACGGCTTCGACGAGATCGACGGCCCCACCTTCGAGCATCTCGAGCTGTACACCGTAAAGAGCGGCGAGGGCATCGTCTCCGAGCTCTTCGCCTTCCGTCGCGACGGCGGCGAGAAGGACTACGCGCTCCGCCCCGAGTTCACTCCCACGCTCGCCCGCATGTACGCGGCCAAGGCCGGCTCGCTGCCCAAGCCTACGAAGTGGTTCTGCACGCCGACGTTCTTCCGCGCCGAGCGCCCCCAGCGCGGCCGTCTCCGCGAGTTTCTCCAGTGGAACGCCGACATCATCGGCGACGACTCCCCCGCCGCGGATTGCGAGATCATCGCGACGTGCGTGTCGATGCTCCGATCGGTTGGCCTGACGCCGAAGGATGTTCGGGTGAAGGTGAACCACAGGCGCGCGCTGAGCGAGTGGCTCTCGCAGCGCGGACTCGAGGAGCCGCGGCAGCTCGCGCTCTTCAAGCTCCTCGACTCGAAAGGCAAGATGCCGCCGGCGGACTTCGCGCGGGAGATCTCGGCCTTCGGGTTCACCATCGAGCAGGCCGACGTCTTCCAGAAGGGACTGATCCGCACGACGGTCGACGAGGTCGACGCGACGGGCCGGGCCACCGAGTACGTCGTGGATCTCACGTATTTCTCGCAGGCCGTGGCGCCGCTCGCGAAGGAGTTCGCCTCCGCGGGCATCATCGACTGGATCGACTTCGACCTCTCCGTGGTCCGCGGTCTTGCGTATTACACGGGGATGGTTTTCGAAGTGCATGAAGCCTCGGGCGCCGAGCGAGCGATCGCGGGGGGCGGGCGGTACGACAACCTGATCGAGCTCTTTGGAGGCCCCGCGACACCGGCCGTCGGATTCGGGATGGGCGACGTCGTGCTGAGCCTGGTGCTCCAAGATCGCGGGCTGATGCCGCCGGACGCGGAGATCCTTCGGCGCACGGGGTGTGCGCCGGACGTCTTTGTGATCTCCAACGGCACACCGGAGGCCGAGACGCTGGTGAAACCCTTCGTCGCGGCCTGCCGAGCGCTGGGGATGCACGCGCGCCACACGTACAAAGCGACGCGGAACGTCGGCAAGCTCTTGAAGGAAGCCGCCGACAGCGGTGCGCGGGTCGCGGTGATCCTGGAGTCCGCTGCCGGTGCGACCATCAAGGACCTCGCGAGCGGTGCACAGCAGGCAGCGGCGATCGACGGATTGCCGGCGGTGCTCGCGAAGCGGTAGCTTTGGCCACTGGCCAAAGAGGGCCACGGGCGTCCCCGCCCGTGGGTTGTGCGCGGTTCAGCGCAGTTGCAGTTCCACAGGAGCGAGACGCTCCTGGTGACTCTTTGGCGGGGGCGCCAAAGCTACTTAGTACTTCGGGATCTCGGTGGACCAGCTTGCTGGGTCGGCGCCCATGCGTGCTCCGAGGTCCGCGAGCGCGTTCATCGTCTCTCGCTTGAACTCGCCCTTGACCGGCGGAACCCATTCGGCGGGGATCGAGATCACCCGTACCTCGACGGCCGCGTGCCGCTTCAGTCGGGCGACCTCCGCTTTCGAATGCAAATGACGGATCGCCGTCAGCGTGGACTCGCGGACGGATACCTCGAGCGATCGCTGCACGATCGACATCCAACGCCCGGGCACCACTTCCGGGAGCGT
>JBMOHX010000234.1:0-6223 GCA_049317625.1 Phycisphaerales bacterium | reverse complement strand
ACGATGACCCGGCTGCGGAATCTCCAGAAGGAGATGGTGCAGAAGTCCGGAGTCGAACCGACCATCGACGAGCTCGCCGAAAAGGCGGGGCTCACCGCGGCCGAGGTTCGCCGCGTCATGAAGATCAGCCGCCACCCCGTCAGCCTCGACCGGCCGGTGGGCGACAGCGAAGACTCCTACTTCGGCGACTTCATCGAAGACGATTCCCAGGCCGCCCCCTCCGACTCCGCGGCACAGGAGATGCTCCGGACACGCATCGAGAGCGTTCTGCGGACGCTCACGTACCGTGAGCGTGAGATCATCAAACTGCGCTACGGCATCGGCGACGGGTACACCTACACGCTCGAGGAGGTCGGTCGCATCTTCAAGGTGACACGTGAGCGGGTGCGTCAGGTCGAGGCGAAGGCGATCCGCAAGCTTCAGCACCCGGTGAGGGCCCGCAAGCTGCAGGGCTTCGTCGACGGGAGCGTGTACCGCGAGGTTCGGGGCGACACCCACACGGCGGACACAATCCGCCAGGCCAACGGGCACCCGACGAAGCAGCAGGCGCAGCTTCAGCGCCAGCCAGCCGAGCCTCTGATCGCGGACGAGCCGGATGACTCCGACGACGACGACATGTGAGCGTGTTGTCCGGGGGCTTGCCCGGCGCTAGCATGTGGTCTCCGTGTCGGGGAGTAGCCAGCCCGGGCCTCGCTGAGGAAAATCGGGCGGAAACGGTCGTCAAGACGGAGCCGCCTGTCGCGTGCTTCCGGCCGCTCCTTGCGAGTAGGTGTCACCCACTCCGCAACGCGCAAGACCGCACACTGTTCTGGGGTTGTGCGCGCGGCGGGGCTTCGGTGTGATGTTGTCTGCGTTCAAATGCGTTGTCTTCAGTGGACGCCCGCGGCGGGTTCGGCCGGGTGCCTTCGCGCACAGACCGATGGGTCCTTTGCTTGTGTCCCCGATCGGGAGTACGCCATGACCGCGTTCTGGCTCTGGGCGGGGTTCATCCTCTTCGTGCTGCTCTTCGTCGTCGCGGACCTGGTGATCTTCCATCGACGAGGACAGGTCATCAGCATGCGGACGGCGCTCATCTGGACGGCGCTGTGCGTCGGGCTGGCCGCGCTGTTTGTGCCCATCCTGTACGTGATCTACGAGAATCACTATTTCGGGATGGGCGCAGAACACGGACGATTCGCGGAGATCCGCGGCATGCGGGCCTCCGCGTACTTCGTGCAGGCGTTCGTGATGGAGAAGGCGTTGTCGGTGGACAACCTCTTCGTGTTCGCGCTCATCTTCCGTCACTTCGCGGTCCCGCGTGAGCACCAACACCGGGTGCTGACATGGGGCATCATCGCGACCCTCATCATGCGGGGCACCATGATCGGCATGGCCGTCGAGATGATCGAGAAGTGGCACTGGCTGCTCTACTGCGCCGGCGCCTTCCTGGTGTACACGGCGGTGAAGATGTACTTCACCAAGGAAGAACACGAGTTCGACCCCGCCAAGAGCAAGGCCGTGAAGGCGATCCGCTGGCTGGTTCCGATCACCTCCGGGTACCACGGGGAGCGGTTCTTCGCGCGGGAGAACGGAAAGCTCGGCGCCACGCCCCTCTTCCTCGTGCTGATCGTGCTGAACGTCGTCGACGTGATCTTCGCGGTCGACTCCGTGCCCGCGGTCGTGGGCATCACGCAGGACCCGTTCCTGATCTTCTCGTCCAACATGTTCGCGATCCTCGGGCTGCGGGCGCTCTACTTCGTGCTCGCCGAGGCCATGGACCAGTTCGAGTACCTCAAGGTCAGCCTCATCTTCGTGCTCGCGTTCGTGGGGTGCAAGATGCTGGTCGAGGGGCTCTACCACCTTCACAAACTCGAAACAATCCTCCCCGCCTCCATGCACGGGCTGACGTCCTGGCTCCCGGATCACCCGCTGGAGTTGAATCCGCTCGTCTCCCTCGGGATCATTTTGGGAGCGCTGACCGCGGGTATCGTTGCGTCCCGGATGAAGATCAAACCCGCGTAACCGGCGTCCTCGCCCGGAACGAGACTCTTGAACGGCTGGCCCTGGCTCATTCTGCTCCTGGCGGTCTGCGGGCTCTCCGCGGCAGACCTGCTCATCCTCAACCGCAAACCGGGGGTGCAGAGGGCCTCTTCCGCGCTGGGGTGGTTCAGTTTCTACCTCCTGCTGGCAGTCGGGTTCAACGCGGTCGTCTTCGTCGCGTACTCGCACCACTGGATCGGGCTCGGCACCGCCGGTGGACAGGAGACGCGGAGCGGCACCGAGGCCTCCCTCGAGTTTCTGAGCGCACTGGTCCTCGACCTCGCGCTCGACCTCGACATGGTCTTCGTCTTCTCGGCGGTCTTCGCGCACTTCAAGACGCCGCCCAAGCACCAGCGCCGCGTGTTGATGTACGGGGTCGTGGTCACCCAGTTGGTGCAGGGGCCGCTCATCTTTCTGATCGGGTCGGGGCTGGCCGTCCCGGGCCTGGGTCGCGCGATACGGCTGGTGCTCGCGATGCTGCTGGTGCTGGCAGCACTCCGCATGATCGTGGTACGGCGGCAGAGCTTCGACCCAGCCGAAAACCCGCTGTACGGCCTGCTCAAGAGGTTCCTCCCGATTTCGGAGTCCTTCGAAGGCGACGCGATCACAACGCGGGTGGCGGGCCGGATGTCGTTCACGCCACTGATCTTCACGCTGCTGGTGCTGACCACCGCAGAGCTGGTCTTCTCCCTCGATTCCATCCCGGCAACCTTCGCGGTCAGCAGCGATCCCCTGATCATCTTCGCGGCCAATGGGTTCGGGCTGCTGTGCATGAGGTCGCTGTACTTCGCGATCAAAGACGCCGCTCCCAGCCTGCGTTACATCAAGGTCGGGCTCGCGCTCACGTTGGCACACTGCGCGTTCGCCATCAGTCTTCCACGCGCACACCAACTGCCGCCCGAGGTCTTCCTCGCGGTGATCGGCACGGCGGTGGGCCTGGGGCTTTGGCTCGCGGGGTACTACGGCAAGCCCGGCTCGGGCTCTGAGCCCGACGCGGGCGTCTCGCCACTCGGACATGACGCGGACCGCTTCGCGCGATCGGCGCTGAAGCACAGCAAAAAGATCATCGTGCTGCTGGTGGGCGTCAGCATGGTCGTCGTGGGCATCGTGATGATCGTCGCGCCCGGCCCGGCGGTCATCGTGATCCCCGCGGGCCTCGCGCTGCTCGCGACGGAGTTCATCTGGGCCAAGCGCCTGCTCGACAAGTACCGCACCCACGCCGCGGAGTTCTCACGCCGCGCGGGCGATGCGATCGTGACCAAGCCGCGTCCGTGGCTCGTGCTCCCGGTGCTCGCGGCGGTGGGCGCGGTGGTGCTCGTGGCCACCCAGTTCTGGAGGCCGAAACTCGTCTTCCTCGCGGGCACACCGGTCTTTGCGTTCCTGGGTATGTGGGTGTTTACCACGCTCCGCAAGACCATCGAGCTGCGGCGCAAAGCCGCATCCCCTGGCGGCACAGAAGGCCAGAACCCCGAGAATCGCTGAACTGCCGCGGGCAGGACGGCCCTGTCGGGCACCCCGCCTGGAGCGGCCGGGCGTCGCTTTTCTAGGACCAGTCCGGAAATCCCCAAAACTCGTGGTGCCGGGCCCAAAGTCCCCCGACTGATCGGACGACAACAGAGTCGTTGGCTTCGTTCTCGGCCCGGGCGTACTCGGACGAGGGGGCGACTGGCCACGGTGGCGGACGGATCAAACCGCAGACGAGGTGTTTCCATGTCGATTCATCAGTGCAGTTCGACGCGTGTGACCCGGATGACCGCCGCGGCGGTGGCGCTGGCGGCTGGTTGCTCGGTTGGTGTGGCGCAGACCCAGCCGGGGAATCCTCAGCAGCCGAGCATGACGGACCCTGTGGCGACGCCGTTCGCGACGCCCGAGGCGCGTCCCTCGGCCCCCGCCGCCCAGCCGGACCCGAAGAACGCGAAGGGCGCCGCAAAGGGCGGTCCAAAGGCCAAGCAGCCCGCGAACTCGTCGACCAAGGTAAAGGTCGATGAGAACGCGATCGTTGACCTCCACGTGAACGACGAGGACCTGTCGAACGTCCTCGAAATGCTCTCCATCCAGAGCCACCGCAACATCATCCCGAGCAAAGACGTGAACGCGCGGGTCACCGCGAACCTCTACAACGTGACCTTCTTCGAGGCGCTCGAGGCCATCCTGAACATCAACGGCTACGGCTACGTCGAAGAGGGGAACTTCATCTACGTCTACACCAAGGACGAGATTAAGAGGATGGCCGAGGAAGACCGGGCCAAGGTCTCCAAGGTGATCAAGCTGAACTACCTGAACGCCATCGACGCGGCGGAGTTCGTCAAGCCCCTTCTCTCCGAGCAGGGCCAGATCAAGACACCGGGCAAGACCGCGAGCTTCCCGTCGCTGGGCGAAACCCCCATCGGCAGCGACGAGTACGCCCACGACGCGATGCTCGTGGTCATCGACTTCGAGGAGAACGTCGCCGAGGTCGAGGCGCTCGTCGCTCAAATCGACACCCGTCCGGCCCAGGTGCTGGTCGAGGCAACCATTCTGCAGACCCAGTTGAACGAGGCCAACGCGTTCGGCGTTGACTTCTCCGTGATCGCCGACATGAACTTCGGAGAGTTCGTGGGCGTCGGCGGACCGCTCCAGGCAACCAACGCCCTCATCGGCGGCAAGGCGACCAGCGGCGGAACAGTCCGGCACCCCGGTGACGGCGGCGCGTCGGCCGTCACCAGCTCCGTCGGCAACACCGCGGGCGCTGGCGGCTTGAAGGTCGGCGTGGTCTCGAACGACGTCGCCGTCTTCATGAAGGTCCTCGATGAGGTGTCGGACACCACGATCCTCTCGAACCCCAAGATCCTCGCCTTGAACCGCCAGCCCAGCCGCGTGCTGGTGGGCCGCAAGGTCGGTTACCTCCAGACGACCTCGACCGACACCGCGACGACGCAGACCGTCGAGTTCCTGGACACTGGTACGCAGTTGTACTTCCGTCCCTTCGTGACCAACGACAACATGATCCGCATGGAACTGAAGCCGCAGGTCTCTGAAGCGGTCATCCGCGAGACCAACGACGCGACCGGCGCTGCGGTCACCATCCCCGACGAGATCACCAACGAACTCGTGACGAACGTGATCGTGCCCGACGGCCAGACGATCGTGCTCGGCGGCTTGTTCCGCGAGAGCACGGAGACCGCCCGCCGGCAGGTCCCGTTCCTGGGCGACATCCCGCTGCTGGGCTCGGCGTTCCGCGGACACGACGACCAGACCGAACGCAACGAGATCATCTTCCTGATCACCCCCACGATCGTCAACGACACCGCGCTGGCCGAGGCCGGTGCGCGTGGCGCCGACGCGGTCGAGCGTGTCCGGGCCGGCGCCCGCGAGGGCGTGCTCCGCTGGAGCCGCGACAAGATCTCCGCCCTGCGGAACATCGAGGCCGAGCGTCTCGCCCAGTCCGGCGATACCCAGCGGGCCATCTGGATGCTGGACCGCAGCCTCACGCTGAACCCAGTCCAGCCCGAGGCCATCGCGATGCGTGAGAAGCTCGGTGTCTCCCGCCGCAACTGGCCCAGCCGCAGCCTGCTCGGCGAAGTGCTCAACGGCGAAGCCCGCGCCAAGCACGCGTCCGCTGACTTCACGATCGACACCACCGGCATCGTCTTTGGAAACAGCGGCGGCCACACCAACACCAACAACACCGGAACCGCCGACGAGCGCAACACGGCCCTCTTCCAGGCCCAGTCCGGCGTCACCAACACGCAGGAGCCCGAGTTCAACGGGGCCTCCACGGTCGGCACCACCGACACGACCCCCACGCTCACAACTCCCGCAACCGTCACGCCCGCTACGACGACGGCCTTCAACACCACGACTCCGGTCACGCCCACGACGCCAACCACAACCACACCCGCGACCCCCACCGCCACCGCTTCGAACACGGGCACGGCGACCACCTCCGGCGTCGCGTCACCGACCCCGGTCGCGTTCAGCCCGTTGCGGGCGGCCCCCACCGGGAACACCACCGCTGGCTGGCCTAACCGCGGGATCTTCGGCGGTGCCTGGCGACTGCTCGCCGGCAAGTCCGCCCCCACGACGCAGCCCACGCTGACCGACGCGAACGCACCTCGCATCGTGAACGACGCCGCGGACTTGACCAACACGCCGACCCCCGACAAGTAAGCCCGCTCTCCAGCCGATACCCCACCGCTGCGCGTGCCCGAACAGGGCCCGCGCA
>JBMOHX010000233.1:0-6248 GCA_049317625.1 Phycisphaerales bacterium | reverse complement strand
CGCGGCGGGCGGAGGGTGCGCGGGGGTCGTGGTGGACGCTGGTCGCGCGGCGGGCGTTGGAGGCGCGGGGGTCGTGGTGGACAGTGGATGGGCGCGGGAGATGGGCGAGGTGCGGGCGGTGGTGGATGGGTTGCCGGTGGCGGCGCTCGGGGTTGATGGTGCCACCGTGGCCGGGCTCGATGAAGTTGGGATCGCTCGTATCGGGCAACTTATCGACCTGCCGCGGCGGTTGCTCCCCGCTCGCTTCGGCAACGCGCTCACCTTCCGGCTCGATCAACTCCTCGGCCGCGCTCTCGAGCCCATCGAACCCGTCCGCTGGCGCGAGCCCGCCGCCGTCGAGTTCGTCCTCGATGGCCCGACCACACGCGCCGAAGACATCGAACGCATCGTTCTCGATCTCGCCGACCAACTCTGCGAACGCCTCGCCGCCCGTGAACGCGGGGCACGGCGCGTCGAGATCGTCCTTCACCGCGCTGATCTCGAACCCGCCGTCATCGTCCTCTCCTTCACCCGCCCCAGCCGCGACCCGCGCCACTGGCGCTCCATGATCCGCCCGCGCCTCGAACGCGTGCACCTGGGCTTCGGCGTCGAACGCGTCCGCCTCGTCGCCGCGCGTGCCGCGGGCGTTGCCCACGAGCAGCAAGAACGCTGGAGCATCGGTGCCGCCGAAAGCCGGCACGCCGTCGCGGAGTTCATCGACGCCGTCAACAACCGGCTCGGGATGGGCGCGGTGCTCCGCGCGGTCCCCGTCGAATCCCACCTCCCCGAACGGGCCTTCCGGCTCGAGCCCGCCGACTCCGGCTCGCCCCCGACCCCGCCCTCGCCGCTCGTGCACGCGGGTGATCGCCCCACCTCGCTGTTGCCCATGCCCCTGCCCATCGACGCCGTCGCCCTCACGCCCGACGGCGCGCCGCAGCGCATCCGGCTTCGCGGCGAGGACCACACCATCGTCGCCGCGGTGGGCCCGGAACGCGTTGCGCCCGAGTGGTGGCGCGACGACGGCACACCTCGCACCCGCGACTACTTCCGCGTGCAGACCGCCGACGGCCGCTGGTTGTGGGTGTACCGGTGCGCCGAGGACTCGCGCTGGTTCCTCCACGGGATCTGGGCGTGAAAGATGCCGCTGAACGAGTTCGACAAGATCAAGACCCACCCCGCCAAACGGCCCGACGCTCCCGATGTCCCCGCGCCATCGGAACGCCGCGACGAGGTCGCCTACGCCGAACTCGCCGTGACCACCAACTACACCTTCCTCACCGGCGCGAGCCACCCGGAGGAGATGGTCGAGCAAGCCGCGGCTCTCGGGCACGCCGCGTGCGCGATCGTGGACCTCAACACGCTCGCGGGCATCGTGCGGGCCCACTGCGCCGCGAAAGCCGCGAAGGTCCCGCTCGCGATCGGCTCGCGCCTGCGGCTTCGCGTGCGCGAGGACGATGAAGCGCAGAGCCTCGACGTGCTGACGTTCGCCACCTCGCGCGACGCCTACTCGCGCCTCTCTCGCCTGCTCACCCTCGGCAAACGCCGCGCCCCCAAGGGCGAGTGCGACCTCACGCTCCACGATCTGCTCGAGGATCACCACGGCCTGCTCGCGGTAGTGGTGCCCCCGCTCGCGCTGGGCAGCGGATTCGTCGAAGCCGTCGAAGCGATGCGCGACGTCTTCCGCGACGACCGTCTGAGCCTCGCGGTGCGCCGCGAGCACGGGCCGGATGACGGCGCGGCGTTCGCGCGCGCGTCCGCGCTCGCCTCGTACACGCGCGTGCCACTGGTCGCGGTGAACGATGCGCACTATCACACCCCCGCGCGGCGCGACCTGCAGGATGTGCTCACGTGCATCAGGCACGGCTGCACAATCCACGAGGCCGGCGCGCGGCTGTACCCTCACGGCGAACGTTTTCTCAAGGCGGGCTCCGAGATGCTCCGTCTCTTCCCGGGCCTCTCGCACGCGGTGCGGCGGAGTGTCGACATCGCGCTCCGTGCCGCGGCGTTCTCGCTCGACGAGCTGCGGTACGAGTACCGGGTGGAAGTCGGTCCGCCGGGTGTGCCCGCGATCGCGCACCTGCGCGAACTCACGATGCAAGGCGCGGCGGTGAGATACGGGAGCGAGGTTCCGAAGCTGTAGTGCGGCAGATCGAGTACGAACTCGCGCTGATCGACGAGCTGCACTACGAGCCGTACTTCATCACATGCTACGACATCGTGCGGTTCGCACGCTCGCGCGGGATCCTCTGCCAGGGCCGCGGCGGCGCTGCGAACTCCGCGGTCTGTTACTGCCTGGGCATCACCGAGGTGGACCCCTCGCGGTTCAACATCCTCTTCGAGAGGTTCATCAGCAGGGCGCGGAACGAGCCGCCGGATATCGACATCGACTTCGAGCACGAGCGGCGCGAGGAGGTCATTCAGTACATCTATCAGAAGTACGGGCGCGACCGTGCCGCGCTGACCGCCGAGGTGATCACGTACCGCGGGCGCAGCGCGGTGCGCGAAGTGGGCAAGGCGATGGGGCTCTCGCTGGACGCGGTGGACGTGCTCGCGAAGCAGCTCGGCCACTGGACTTCGGGCATCAACGAAGATCGCGTGCGCGACGCGGGGTTCAACCCGCAAGACCCGACGGTCGCGCGGATCGTGCGGCTCTCGCAGGAACTCAGCGGCTTCCCGAGGCACCTGTCACAGCACGTCGGCGGGTTCGTCATCACACGCTCACCGCTGAGCGACCTCGTGCCGATCGAGAACGCCGCGATGGAGGACCGCACCGTCATCGAGTGGGACAAGGACGACATCGACGCGATGGGCATGCTGAAGATCGACGTGCTCGGGCTGGGGATGCTCTCGTGCATCCGCAAGAGCATCTCGCTGATCAACGACTGGCGCGCCGACCCCGCGCACGCGCTGACGCACCAAGGGCTCGCTTCCGATCCGACCGACCCCGCGGTGTACGACATGCTCTGCCGCGCAGACAGCGTCGGGGTGTTCCAGGTGGAGTCGCGAGCGCAGATGTCCATGCTGCCGCGGCTGCGACCGCGGAGCTTCTACGACCTTGTGATCGAGGTGGCGATCGTGCGGCCGGGTCCGATCCAGGGCGACATGGTGCACCCGTATCTGCGGCGGCGCAACGGCGAGGAGCCGATTGTCTATCCGAACGAGGACGTGCGCAAGGTGCTGGGCCGCACGCTCGGTGTCCCGTTGTTTCAGGAACAGGCGATGCAACTGGCGATCGTCGCGGCGGGATTCACGCCCGACGAAGCCGATCAACTGCGGCGTGCGATGGCCGCGTGGAAACGCAAGGGGCGGGACATCGAGAAGTTCGGCGTGAAACTGATCGGCGGGATGATGGCACGCGGGTACGCGCGCGAGTTCGCGGAGCGGTGCTTCGAGCAGATCAAGGGCTTCAGCGAGTACGGATTCCCCGAGTCGCACGCCGCGAGCTTCGCGATCCTGGTGTACGTCTCCTCGTGGCTCAAGTGGTACGAACCCGCGGCGTTCGCGGCGGCGCTCATCAACAGCCAGCCGATGGGGTTCTACGCGCCGGCGCAGATCGTCCGCGATGCGCAGGAGCACGGTGTCGAGGTGCGTCCCGTGGACGTCAACCACAGCGCCTGGGACTGCACGCTGGAACGTCCAGCGGCTGGGCATTCGTGTATGCGACTTGGCATGCGACTGGTGAAGGGGATGCAGGAAGAAGAGGCGTTGCTGATCGAACAGGCGATGCGGGCCCGGGGCGGGCGCGGGTTCGCCAGCGTGCGCGAGCTGTGGCGCGCGAGCGGCGTGTCTGTGGGTTCGCTGCGGAAGCTCGCGCAGGCCGACGCATTCCGCGGCATGGGGATGGACCGTCAGCAGGCGCTCTGGGCGATCAAGCCGCTCAAGGACGAGAAGCTCCCGCTCTTCGACGCGTGCGACGACGACGAACGTGCCGCGCTCCCCGAGGTCCGCGCGGGGCGGCAAGTGCTGCACGACTACCAGAGCGTTGGGCTTTCGCTGAAGGCCCATCCGGTCTCTTTCTTGCGAGAGACGCTCGACACCCGCGGCGTGATCTGCAACGGCGACCTTCGGAGCACCAAGCGCTGCCCGCAGGGGCGTCCGGTGGCGGTCGCGGGGATCGTGCTGGTGCGCCAGCGGCCCGGCACCGCGTCGGGCGTGGTGTTCATGACGCTCGAGGACGAGACAGGCATCGCGAACCTGATCCTGTGGAGCAAGACCTATGAGAAGTTCCGCTCGATCGCGCGGCTCTCGACCTCGGTGATCGCCTTCGGCCATGTCGAACGCCAGGGCGAAGTGGTGCACGTACACGTCGCGAAGCTGGAGTCCATGGACGGGATGCTCCCCGATCTGGACGGGCTGTCGCGGGACTTTCATTGACAGGTGGACTCGCCCGCTGCATTCCTAGAATCGCCGAACCGACCAGCAGGAGTTCTCACCATGGGGTTTCTGAGCGGCTCAAACGACGGTGCTCTCACGCATCAACTGACGCGGATCGAGCGGAAGCTCGACGCCCTCCTCGAACATCTCGGCATCGAGATGCCCGGCGACGGCATGGACGACATCCGCGCGATGATCGCGGCCGGACAGAAGATCGACGCGATCAAGGCGTACCGTGAGCGAACGGGTGCCGACCTCGCCGCGGCGAAGGCCGCTGTCGACGCCGGGCTATGAATCGCCCGCCCGTCTGGTCGAAGAGGAACTGATCAGCGCAATCACGCACCGAATCGGCTTGGAGAACGCCTCTATCTGAGAGGGAACCGAGCAGAAGGAAACCGAGGTCATGGGCATCCCGCTAGGCAGCAAAGTCACGTGCACGGTCTCTGGCGAAACGCTCAAGCCCGTGGAGTGTGCGGCGTGCAATGAGCTCTTTGTGTACCGCATGACGCGAAAGACACAGGGGCACGCGAGCAACATTCTCTGGCTCGATGGCGATGGCTCTCGCCGCCGCGCGACTGAATCCGCCCAGAAGGCCCTGATCAAATCGCTCGAACGGGACTACGACCATGTCGCCTGTCCGGGTTGCGGGATGTATCAGGCCAACATGGTCCGGCGTATGCGGCTGCGATGGATGGGGTGGTCCCTGTTTACCATCGGTCTGCTCTGGCTCATCGCGGCGATCACGCTGAACGTGACGGTGAACTCGCGCAGAGACTTGAACCTGTACCAGCAAGTGCTGACCGGGGTCGTGGGCGCGGCCGCACTGGCCGCGATCAGCCTTCCTTGGGTATGGAACCCAAACTCGAAAGCGCAGGAGCGGATCGAGAAGGCAAGGACGAACCCGAAACTCGTCTCGTCCGAGGAGCTTGATCGCATCATCGCCGAGCCCGGCGACGCGGAAGACGCCGCGCCGGGGAGCGAGGGGGTGGCGATCACCGAGAAACGCATATAATCACGCATGTGCGGCCGGTTCACCCAAGAGTTTACGTGGCGGCAGGTTCACGACTTTCTGAGTCTGCAGTTCCCGCCCGGGCCCGACTCCATCACCGAACTCCCGCCGAGCTACAACGTCGCGCCGACGCAGACCGTCGCGGTGTGCAAGGTCGGTGACCGCGGAGAGCGTGAACTCGCCGCGATGAAGTGGGGGTTCATTCCCGGTTGGTCGGACGAGGCCAAGATCCTCATCAACGCCCGGAGCGAAACCGTCGCGACTTCGCCCGCGTTCCGCGCGGCGTTCAAGTCGCGCCGCTGCGTGGTGCCTGCCTCCGCGTTCTACGAGTGGCGCGTGCTCGGCGGCAAAAAGCAGCCGGTCTGCTTTCGCGCACTGAACGACCCGATCTTCGCGCTCGCCGCACTGTGGGAGCCTTCGCGCGAACACGGTGCGTGCTTCACGGTGCTCACGACCGAGCCGAACGAGCTTGTCGCGAAGGTGCACGACCGCATGCCTGTGATGCTCAAGGGCGAGCAGGTATCGCAGTGGATGGACGCGGAGACACCGGGCCCCGAGCTGATGAAGGCGTTCCCCGCTGAGGAGATGGAGAGCTACGACGTCTCGGCGCGGGTGAACAGCCCGAAGAACAATGATCCAACACTTGCGCAGAGGCTGGGGCCGCAGACGTTGTTTGGGTAGAGTGGCAGCCGGTTACTTGACCTTTGCTTCCTCAGCCGCCTTTGCGTCCTTCGCGAGCTTCTCCTCGCGCAGGCGGGCGAAGTCGTGGTCCATCCAGTTGTTCCATTCCTTGGTGTTCCAACCGAAGGGGCGTGTGTCCGTGCCGGTCAGTCGCGAGGTGAGGCGCGAGAGCGGGCCGAAGATCTCGTAGTGGTACTCGTAGACG
>JBMOHX010000232.1:0-6255 GCA_049317625.1 Phycisphaerales bacterium | reverse complement strand
CAGCCGCGGCGCGGTGATCGACACGATGGCGCTGATCGCGGCGCTGAAGCAGGGTCGTGTGGGCTCGGTGGGGCTCGACGTCTACGAGGAGGAAGGCGACCTCTTCTTCAAGAACCTCTCCACGGAGGTCATCCGCGACGACATGTTCGTCCGGCTCCTCACGTTCCCCAACGTGCTCATCACCGCCCACCAGGGGTTCTTTACGCGCGAAGCCTGCGTCGGAATCGCGACGACCACCATCGAGAACGCCACGGACTTCGAGCGCGGCAACGTCCAAGACAATCGGCGCGTTGGCGCGCGGCTGATCGCACCCAGCCCGGCGGTGAGTTGAGCGGGGCCGTGCAGAGATGGAGAGTTGCGGGAGCAGGTCCCGTGAGCGCCGCCGCCGCCATGATCATCGTTCGCCCACGACAGATCATGGAACGATTCGGAAAAGTGGGCGCGTTGAGCTCCGCCACCTCGCGGTGGTCATGTTGGCCCTGATGGTCGCGGCGGCGGCCGTGCTTGTGCTTCTGCGGCTGCGATAGCAGGCTCCGCGTTACGCCTGAGTTCTCGCCGCGGACCTCCCGGCTCGTCGGAGGTGTGAGACTCGGTGCGATGAAGGCCTCCTTGCGGGCGTCGTCCGGTTGGGCTATTTTAGCGTCGTAACCATTGAACGGACCGCGGCGACGTGGGCGCTGCGGGCACCACCGGGGAAGCGGCCATCGGCCGGGAGCGCATCGCGCTGAATGAAGTGATCGGTCGGAGCGCAAGGTGAACCCGCACGCGGGAGGGAGCCATGACGGAACATAACCCGGAGCACCTTCGGCGGCTCTTCGATCTCGCGATCAAGGCCGCGTCCTCCGATCGCGGACCGCTCTTGGACCGCGAGTGCGCGGGCGACATGGCGCTGAGAGAGCAGGTCGTCGCGATGATCGCGGCCGCGGAGGTTGAACGCCGGAGGTTCGACCCGACTGGAGCGCTTTACGAGGTCCCGCCGACGGCCGACGCCGCGGTTGCAGCCAGTTTCTCTGTGGCACTTCGTGAAGGTTCCGGTACTCAGATCGGCCCGTACAAGCTCCTGCGGCTCATCGGTGAAGGCGGCTTCGGGTCGGTCTTCATGGCGGAGCAGGAGAAGCCCATCGCCCGAACGGTTGCGCTGAAGATCATCAAAGTCGGCATGGACACGCGCCAGGTCTTGGCCCGCTTTGAGCAGGAGCGTCAGGCACTGGCGATGATGGACCACCCCAACATCGCGCGGGTGTTGGACGCCGGGGCTACAGAGACGGGCCGACCCTACTTCGTCATGGACCTCGTGAGGGGCGAGCCGATCGTGGACTACTGCGATAAGCACAGCGTGTCCATCGAAGCGAGGCTCGATCTGTTCGCTCAGGTCTGCACGGCCGTGCAGCACGCCCATTCCAAGGGGATCATCCACCGGGACATCAAGCCGTCGAACATCCTCGTGTCCGTGCAGGACGGCCGTGCGCACATCAGGCTCATCGATTTCGGCATCGCCAAAGCCACCGCCAGCAAGCTCACGGAGAAGACGCTCTTCACCGAGCACCGCCAGTTCATCGGCACTCCTGAGTACATGAGCCCCGAGCAGGCCGAGGGGAACCTCGACATCGATACACGAACGGATGTGTATTCGCTCGGAGTTCTGCTCTACGAACTCCTCACCGGCACGACGCCTTTCAGCGGCACGAACCTGCGATCCGCGGCCTACGCCGAGATCCAGCGGATTATCCGCGAAGTCGAGCCGCCCAAGCCCAGCACGCGGCTGAGTCGTAGCGCTGACTCGCTGGCCAGCGTCGCCGCCAAGCGGAACGCGGCGCCCAAGCGGCTCGGGCTTATGGTCCGGGGCGAACTGGACTGGATCGTGATGAAGGCGCTCGAGAAAGAGCGTGCGAGCCGATACGAGACCGCCGACGGGCTCGCGATGGAGGTACGGCGTTACTTGTGCGGCGAAGCAGTTCTTGCTGCGCCCCCGGGCAAGGCGTACCGATTCAAGAAGTTCGTGCGCCGCAACAAGGGGCCCGTCGCGGCGGGCTTGCTGGTATCTGCGACGCTGGTGATGGGCCTGATCGGAACGAGCGTAGGGCTTGTCAGGGCCGAGCGAGCGAGAGCGGCCGAAGCGGAGCAGCGACGGGTTGCAGATGAAGCGCGGGCCGAGGCCGTGAAGCAAGCGGACGAAGCGAAGAGGCAGTCCGACATCGCAGAGGCGGTGGCCACGTTCCAAACCGACATGCTCGAAGCAGTCAATCCGGAGAGGATGCTCGGAGACAAAGTGACCGTGCTCCAGACGATGGAGGCGGCCGTCGAGCAACTCGATGTCGGTGCGGTCAAGGACCAGCCGCTGGTGGAAGCGGGGGTCCGCAACGCGATCGGCATGACGTTCCAGTCGTTGGGGCGCTATGTCGAGGCCGAGTCAAATCTCCGGCAGTCGCTCAAGCTCCGCCGCGAGGCGCTTCCCCCCGGTCATCCGGATATCGCGACCGGGCTGAACAATCTCGCGCTGCTTCTGGAGGGCCATGGCAACCTCGACGAGGCCGAAGCGTTGTACGTGGAATCGCTGGCGATCCGCCGCGCGGCCTTTCCCTCCGGCCATGCCAAGATCGCCACGGCCTTGAACAACCTCGCGCTGCTCCTGCACTCTAGGAACCGCCTCACCGAGGCCGAGAGGTTTTCACGCGACGCGTTGTCGATCCGCCGCGATGCCCTTCGCCCCGGACATCCGCGCATCGGCAACAGCCTCAACAACTTGGCGATCATCTTGCAATCCCAGCTCAGACTCGCCGAGGCCGAGCCGCTCTTGCGCGAGGCGCTGGAGATTGGTCGCGCCGCCTTGCCCGCTGGGCATCCCGATATCGCAGCGGCCTTGGACAACCTTGCGAAGCTCCTTCGGGACCAGAACAAACTCGCGGAGGCCGAGCCGCTTATGCGCGAGGCTATGGAGATCCGTCGCAGAGCCTTTCCTGCCGGGCATCTAACCATCGCTACCGGCCTGAACAATCTGGGGTCTGTCCTTCGAGTCCAGAACAAGCTCAACGAGGCGGAGCCCTTGTTCCGCGAGGCGTTGACGATCTACCGCTCGTCCCTCCCCGCCGGTGACAAGCGGATCGTCAACAGCCTGGACCACCTCGCGTTGCTCCTGCAGGAGCAGCACAAGCTCACCGAAGCCGAGGCGTTGAAGCGAGAAGCGCTGTCGATCCGACGCGCATCCTTGCCCGCCGGGGACGCGGATTTCGCCAAAGGGCTGAACGGCCTTGCCACGGTGCTTCAGGATCAGAACCGGCTCGCTGAAGCCGAACCTCTCTTCCGCGAGGCCCTGGCCATCCTGCGCACTTCACTTCCCGATTCACGCATCGAAGTTTCCACCTGTCTCAACAACCTCGGGATGTTGCTGCAGACCCAGAACAAGCTTGGCGAGGCCGAGTCCCTCCACCGCGAAGCTCTCGAGATCAGACGTGCGGCGCTCCCGGCCGGAAGCCTCCCCATCTCGGCGTCCCTCACAAACCTCGCTGTGGTACTCCGCCTGCAGGGAAAGCTCGTCGAAGCAGAGCCGCTCTTCCGGGAAGCGCTAGAGATCAACCGTAAAGCTTACCGTGAAGGAGATCCAAGAATCGCAAAAAGCCTGGGCAACCTCGCTTCGCTGTACTGGTCCCAAGGAAAGCTCGATCAGTCCGTCCCAATGTTCGAGGAGGTGCTGAAATCGCAAGAGGTGGCACTCGGACGAGATCACCCGGACACCCTTTGGAATGTCGCAAATCTTGGAGTGAACTACAAGGATGCCGGTCGGATCGCGGAGGCTATTCCGCTGCTCGAAGAAGCGTACCGGGCTTCGAGGCGTGAGCCGTCTGTTGCCCGGGTCGACTTGCAACTGCTCGACGCATACACCAAATCAGCCGACCCGGCCAAACCCGAGAGCATCGCCAGGTTGGGCACTCTGATGCGAGAGATGCTCGACGCGGCACACGCCACCCTCCCCAAGGGCAGCCCCGAACTGGCCGGCCGCCTCTCCACCTACGGCCAGACGTTGCTTTCTCTCCGGGCCTGGGCCGAGGCCGAGCCGATGCTCCGCGAATGCCTGGCGATCCGCAAGAATCACCTACCGGATGACTGGCGCACGTTCAACACCATGTCGATGCTCGGCGCGGCGCTCCTGGGCCAGAGCAAACTCGCCGAGGCCGAGCCACTCCTCCTCGACGGCTACACAGGTTTGAAAGAACGCCAGGCCGCAATCCCGCCGGAGTCCAAAGGACGCATCCCCGCCGCCCTCGAACGCCTGGTGCGGCTCTACGAGACCAACGGGAATGAGCCCGAAGCCGCGGCGTGGCGGACCGAACTCGAAGCGGCGCGCGCAAAGTAGGCCACGCGGGCAGTTGAAGTCAGCCGCAAAGGTGACTGGATCCCCCCACGATTCACGCCCGCGTGATCGCGGTCGCCGCGCCGGTACACTCCAGGCGCACTCGCGGAGCGCCGGCTCGCCCGCGCGTGCGCCGTCATGACCGACCCCGCCTCCCCCCAACCCGACGCCCTCCCCAGCGAGCCGCTGCTCGCCGGAGTTCCGATCCAGCGGTTCATCGAAACGCTCGCCTCCCCGCCGCTCGAATCCGCGGGGACTCGGATCGGCCCGTACAAGCTGCTCACGGTGATCGGGGAGGGCGGTTTCGGCGTCGTGTGGGCCGCGGAGCGCAGCGAGCCGATCGTGCAGCGCGTCGCCCTCAAGATCATCAAACCGGGGATGGACTCACGCCAGGTCATCGCCCGCTTCGAGCAGGAGCGTCAGGCCCTCGCGCTCATGAGCCACCCCAGCATTGCGAAGGTCTTCGACGCCGGCGCGACCCCCTCCGGTCGGCCGTACTTCGTCATGGAGCTCGTGCAGGGCGAGCCCATCACCGCGTACTGCGACCGCTTCAAGCTCTCCGTGCGCCACCGGCTCGAAGTCTTCGTTTCCGTCTGCGACGCCGTGCAGCACGCGCACTACCGCGGCATCATCCACCGCGACCTCAAGCCCAGCAACATCCTCGTCGGCCCCGGCGACGGCGAGCCGCGGGACTCCCCGCGTGCCATCGTCAAGGTCATCGACTTCGGCGTGGCCAAGGCGGTCACCCGCGCTCTCACCGACAAGACCATCTACACCGAATCCGGCAGCATGATCGGCACCCCCGAGTACATGTCCCCCGAGCAGGTCGAGATCCGCGGCGAGGACGTCGACACCCGGGCCGATGTGTACTCGCTTGGCGTCATCCTGTACGAACTGCTCGTCGGAGCGCTCCCGCTCGATTCGGATGTGCTCCGCGGCGCGGGCTTCGCCGAGATGGCGAGGATGATTCGCGAGACAGAGGCGATCCGCCCGAGCACCCGCCTCGGGCAACTCGGTGGCGACACCGAAGCGAGCGTCGCCGCGAACCGCCGGATCGCCTCGCGGTCGCTCTCGCAGCAGCTGCGGCGCGAACTCGACCTCATCCCGCTCAAGGCGCTCCGCAAGGACCGCGCCGAGCGATACGCTTCGCCGAACGACCTCGCGCGCGACATCCGTGCGTACCTCGCCGGCCGTCCTCTCGACGCCCGTCAACCCTCGATCGCGTACTTCACCCGCAAGTTCTTCTCGCGACACAAGCGGCCCATCGTCGGCATCGGCGCTCTCGCGTGCGTGGCGATCGTGGGCCTCTGGGCGACGCTCTGGCAGGCCGACCGCGCGGCGATCCAAGCACGCCGCGCCCAGGAGGCGCTCGCCGAGCAGAACCGCCTCAACGATGAACAGGCCGCCGCGCGAGCCGCGGCCTCCGCGTGGATCAGCATCGCCTCCGAAGTCGCGGGTTCGCGCGCGTTCTGGCAACGTGTTGATCCCGCGACGCTCCGGTGCTCCGCGCCCGTCGAGTTCGCAGCCCTTCCGCTGACCCACCACATGCTCGATCCCGCGCAGTACCGCATCACGGTGGTCGCTCCCGGCGGCGAGTTTGCCGAGTTCAACGCTGTGCTCCTCGAACCAGGTCAGGACAGAGAGACCCGGTTCCTGGTGCACGGCGGCGCTGAGTCGCCCGCGGCACTCCCCGCGGGTGGCGCGGCCCGCGGCCTCCACGCGAGGCTGATCCCGCTTGCTCGCGTCACCGCGGCGATGGCGTACGTCCCCGCGGGTCCCAACGTGTACGGCTGGAGCCCGGACGCGGGCACCCTCAACCGGCGTCAGACGATCACGCTCGACGCATTCTGGATTGATCCGACCGAGGTCTCACGCGCTGAGTACCGAGCGTTCCTCGATGCGACGGG
>JBMOHX010000231.1:0-6267 GCA_049317625.1 Phycisphaerales bacterium | reverse complement strand
CGCCGGGCAGACGCTGGTCTGGACCCCGTCCGCGGTCCCGGTCGTCTCGTCGATCGCGGTCAGCGCGTTCGGCATCCGCGCGTTCGACGGACGGCTCTTCTCACCCCTCGCGGTGACGGCGGGAGTGAAGTTCACGCGGTAGTCGTTCTTGCGAAACACGCTGCCGCCGCGGCCGTACAAGGCCGGGCTCGGGGGTCTACCGATGGGCGGGGCTGGCGTGTTGGGCGCACTCACATTCCTTGCTTTCCCGCTGGGAGTCATCATCGCGTGGCTCGGGTTCAGGGTGCGTCGGGTCGGCGTCGGGAAGCGATGCCGGGCGTGCGAGTACGAACTCGACTCCATCGCCGCCGGCGTTGATCGTTGCCCGGAGTGTGGGTCTTCGCTGAAGTCCGCCGACAGCGTGGTGGCAGGAGTCGCTCGGCGGCGCCCCTGGCTGTCAGTGGTGGGCCTTGCGATCGCGATCGGCGGCGTCCCGGGCTTTGTTCAGTGGGTTACGCCTCGGCTCTGGAGCGTTCAGCCGACGTGGTTGCTGCGAGAGATGGTTGCCGCGGATGGCGCGCTGACATCGCAAGCGATGAGGGAGTTGCTCGCGCGGCAGGCACGGCTCGAGCTCTCGACCGGGGCGGGCCGGAAGGTCTGCGACAGGCTGTTGGAGCTGAGGGCAAGCTCACCCGCCTCCTGGCGGGAGGACTACGGCAGCTTCTTCATCGTCGAGGCGGGCCGGGGCTCGCTCGCGCCGGAGCAGATTCGAGCGTTCTACAACGGCGGGATCACTTTCTCGGCAAGCGCAAGGCCGAAGGTCCGGAGCGGCTCCGATGTCGCGGCATGGGTCCAGTTGCGCAGCGGCGGGATCACGGGGAACGGAGTCATCCCGGGCCTTCGGATCGCAGTGGAGATGAAGGGTGTGGTGCTGGTGCTCACGCGGGAGGGTGCCGAACCGATCCGGCTCGAGAGCGTCGACGGTTTGCCCGAGTTTGTCGGGGTCGGAGGCCTCAACAGCGGGGGGGCGTGTCGGATCCCCGTCCGTGCGGCACCCGGTAACTACTCCGCACGACTGGAGATCTCCGTTGCGGTCCGGGCGCCCGACGTCGCGGAGCGCATCGCGTTCGAGCCCGCGATCGAGCTCGGGCTCATGACCGTCGTCCCATCCGACGAGCGCGTCGTCGCGGTCTTGACCGGAGCGGAGTCCCCCGATCTGGCCCCTCGCATGCGGGGCGCGCTCCGGCTTGAACGCTGCGCTCTCGATCGAGGGGTCCTCGATGTCAGGATCGAGCAAGTCGGACTGCCGGTCCCCTTGGTGGGAATACTCTGCGCCGAGTACGAAGACGCGGAGGGGAAGAAGGTGCGTCGAGAGTTCGACGTGATCAACGCGATGGCGCAGGTCGGCGACAGCTTGCCGAGGGTTCACGAGTTCCGGCGGCCGTTGCCCGCAGGGTTTCAACGTGGACGCCTTCGCTTCGTGGTCGTTCCTGACCTCGATCGCGCGGAGTTCAACCCTGGTACAACCAGTGCGTGGGGCAGCGAGATCGATCTCGGTGAAACGACGGTGCCCTAACCGACTCTTCCCCGAACGGCGGCGAACTCTGGTCGGTTGCCACGGGTTCGGCCGATACTCTCCGACGTATGGCAGAGTCTTCAAAGCGAACCGGCAAACCCGCTGGCGCGTCGATCGCGCGCCGCATCGCACTCCTCGTGGTCCTCGCGGGGTGGGCGTTTATTCTCGCCAGCCTCATCGGCTTCAACCCGGCGGACCCGCCCTCGCACATGGTCTACCCGCCAAACCATCCGGTGGCGAACTGGTGCGGGCCCTTCGGAGCGTTGGTCGCGTACACGCTCTTTAAGCTCATGGGCTTCGGCGCGTGGGTGCTGCTGGTGATCTCCGGGCTCGGCGTCCTCAGCGCGGCGATCGGGCAGACCGTTCGTCACGCGCCGCTCCGCGCAATCGGGCTCGTGATGCTCGCGGCGTCTTTCTCCGGTCTCCAGCACCACCTGCTGCCCGCCAGCGGCGCATTCCCCGACCTCGCCGGCGGCCACCTGGGCACCGTGATGGTCGGCGAACTCCTGCCCCGGGTCGGCCCGGTCGGCACCGTTTTCTTCATCGCGCTGATGGGCATCATCGGGGCGATCGTGGCGATGGACGAATGGCTTACCGCGGCGTTCGGATGGACCTGGCACTGGACCCGCACTCATGGTGTCCCCGCCGCGAAGGTTGTCGGGGGCGCGACCGGCGAGCTCGCGGTCGCCGCGGGCTCCGCCGCCGCGAGGACGACCGCGAGGGCGGGCGGGAGCCTCTTCTCGACGCTCATCGCGAAGTTCAAGTCCCTCGGCCGCGCGGCCCCGGCACGCGTGAACGACATCGACGACGACCTCCCCGCCCCCGCCGCGGCCGAGGCGCCCGCCAAGGGCCGCAAGCGGCGTCGCGGCGTTCAGGAAGCCCAGAGCACCTCGCCCGTTGCTCCGCCAACCGCCGCGCAGTTGGGCGTCGTCGACCCGGACGAGGAAGCGGCCGCGGTGACCGTCGACGAGGACGAGGACGACGACCTGACCGCAGAAGAAGAAGCCGAAGAGCAGGAGGCGATGGAAGCCGCCAAGGCCGCGGCGGAAGTCGAGAGCAAACCCGCGAAGGGCAAGAAGCAGATCCCCGTGGTCGTGGTGAAGGAGCAGGTCGCAGCAGAGGAAACAGAGGAAGACGAAGACGACGACCTCCCCGGCGCACCGCAGGTCTTTGACCAGGAAGCGCTGAAGGCCAAGATCGCGAAGCTGCCGATCGCGTTCGGTCAGCAGAACAAGCAGGTGGCCACCGACGCCTCGATGCGTGATCTTCAGACGGTTGACGAAGGCGAGAGCTACAAGTTCCCGGGTATGGACCTGCTTGAGAACCCCGAGGAGAACTTCTCGCAGACGCTCGAAGCCCACGTGCGCGAGCAGGCGACGGCCCTCGAGTCGGCGATGCGTCAGTACAACATCGCGGGCGAAGTGGTGGGGATCGAGTCCGGCCCCGTGATCACGCTCTTCGACGTCCGGCTCGCGCCGGGAACGAAGGTCGCGGTGGTTCAAGCGGTGGCCACGGACATCGCCCGCGCGCTCAAGTCTGTGAACATCCGCATCGTCGCGAACCAGGCCGGCCGTGACACCATCGGCATCGAAGTCCCCAACACGACCAAGGAGAAGGTCCGCCTCAAGGAGCTGATGGGCAAGACGGAGCGCTTCTCCAGCATGAAGCTCCCGATGTTCATGGGCAAGGACGCCTCCGGCGAGCCGCTCATCGAAGACCTCGCGAAGATGCCGCACATGCTCATCGCCGGCACCACCGGCTCGGGCAAGAGCGTGTGCATGAACACGATCATCATGGGCTTCCTGTACACGCGCAAGCCCAGCGAACTCAAGATGGTGCTGGTCGACCCCAAGATGGTCGAGATGTCGCAGTTCAAGGACATCCCGCACCTCATGTGCCCGGTCGTCACCGAGATGGCCAAGGCCGCCGCGATCCTCGAGTGGGCGTGCGTCAAGATGGACGAGCGCTACGAGCTCCTCGCCGACGCTGGCTGCCGCGACATCGCGAGCTACAACGAGTTGACGTGGGACGAGCTCAAGGAGCGTCTCGGTGCCAAGACGCCGGAGGAAGAGGCCCGCATCCCGCGCAAGCTCCCGTACATGGTCTTCATCATCGACGAGCTCGCGGACCTCATGATGACCGCGAAGGAAGTCGAAAGCCACATCATCCGCATCGCGCAGAAGGCCCGCGCGGTCGGCATGCACCTGATCCTCGCGACTCAGCGCCCGCAGGCCAACGTCGTCACCGGTCTCATCAAGAGCAACATGCCCTGCCGCGTCGCGTTCCGCGTCGCCAGCGGCATGGACAGCCGCATCGTGCTCGACAGCAAGGGCGCGGAGCTGCTGCTTGGCTACGGCGACATGCTCTTCCTGAACCCGCGCACCAACAAGCTCAGCCGCTCGCAGGGCACGCTGGTGGACGACCGCGAGATCCGGCGCGTCGTGAAGTTCATGAAGGAAGTCGCGAGCCCCTCCTTCGAGCGCTCGCTCATCCAGCTGCGCTCGGGCGGCGGCGAGGAGAAGAGCGACCAGGACCGCATCCTCCAGAGCCAGAACAACTCCTCCGCGTCCCTCAAGGCCGCGCAGGAAGACCCGATGTTCAACCGCGCCGTGGAGATCGTCCTCGAGACCCGTCGCGGCAGCGTGTCGCTCCTCCAGCGCCGCCTCGCGATCGGGTACACCCGCTCGTCGCGCCTCGTCGACCTCATGGGCATCGCGGGGATCATCTCCGACCACAAGGGCTCGGTCGCCCGCGACGTGCTGATCACTCCCGAAGAATGGGCGATGATGAAGCAGCTCGCGGCGGAAGAGGCGAAGGCCAAGGGCATTGTGCTGCCGACCGAAGACGCGCTCACCCCCACCGAGCAGAGCGCACTCTTCGACGCGGAAGAAGCCAAGGCCAAGGAGCAGGCCCCGTTCGACATCGACCCCGACAACCTCGACGGGGATGATGAAGAAGACGATAAGTAGAAACTGACCCGGATCGGCAAGCAACCGGGAGCAACAAGAGCGGTACAAGCACTGACCCAGGGGCATATCTGTCCCCTCGGTAAGCCACGAGGTACCGCATGAACCTTCAGAACACGGGTTGCTCCGTCCTTTGTTTGCACGCCGCGGCCGCCGCCCTGATGACGTCAGGGTTTTCGGACGTGTGTTGGGCCCAGCAATGCGGCGAGTGGCTGCCGGGTCTCGGACTCGCGTCGACCTGGGGGCAGATCAAGGACATCGCCGCCACTCCCTCCGGTTCGCTCGCCATCGTCGGCGCGTTCAGCGTCGCGGGGAACCTGCCGGTTCGGGGCGTCGCGATGTTTGATCCCGTGACCGGCGCGTGGTCTCAACCCGCGGGGGAGTTGCCCGCGAACTTCGGTGATGCCGCGGCCATCTCCGCGTTCCCGCAGGGGGGCTTGGCGCTCATCGGTCGGATCTCGACGATCGCCTCCTCGCGTACGTACGCCTTCGAGAACGCTCAGGGCACCTGGCAGGCCGTTGGCGAGTTGAGCCCGTTCGCCTCGAGGGTTGAAGTCCTCAGCAACGGCAACATCGTGGTGTTCAACTCGCTGACCAGCGTCAACAACGTGGCCTGCCGCGGCGTCGCGATGTGGGAGTCCGATCGCCAAGCATGGAACCTATTCGGCGGAGGTGTCGACACGGAAGTGAACGAGGTCCAGCAGTTGCCGGATGGAGATCTGGTGATCTGCGGCACGTTCAGCACGATCAACGGCGTGGCCGCGAGCCGCATCGCTCGTTGGGACGTGCAGACGCGAACGTGGTCTCCGCTGGGGACCGGATTGACGGCGGGGACCCCGGTGGGGCTCGCGGTGATCCCGAGCACCGGGCAGTTGTACGTGAGTGGTTCGGGCATCGCGACCCCCGGGGGCGCTTCCGCCCTTCTTCGCTTCAACCTCGCGACCTCGGAGTGGCACACGACGGCGCAGGCCCCGGGCACGGTGGTATCGATCGCCGCGCTCTCCGATGAAACCCTCGCGGTGACAGGCACGTTCCCGTTCGACCCACTTCGGAGCGATACGGTGGCGCGGTACTCTCCTGCTTCTGATGCGTGGTCAAGGATGGTTGCCTTCAGCGCAAGCACACCTCGCCTCGCCGCGCTCAGCAACGGCCGCGTCGCGGCCGCATCAACCACGAGTGTCGGCGGGCTTTCGCGAGCGGCGCAGCGATTGGCCGTCTTCGAGCCGGAACTCGCGTCCTGGCAGTTCCCCCGTGCGGGCTTTGACAACGCGGCGGCATCATCGTTCCCGCTCGCGGACGGCAGCGTCCTGGTCGCCGGATTGTTCCTACAGGTCAACGGGACGCGGTCGCCGCGGCTGGCGCGGTACATGCCGCAGACCGGCGAGGTGGAGGCGTTCCCGAGTCTCGCGTGGGACGGTGGGCTCTTCTACTCGGGCAGCGTTCTTGCCGTCGCACAGGAGTCGTCACAAACCGTGATTCTCGGCGGAACGGCGGTCTTCGCGGACGCGGTCGCTTACTACCCTCTCGCGAGGATGGACCTGCAAACGGGAACCGTGAGCGCGGCAACGACTCGGCTCTCGGGTACGGTCTATAGCGTCTTGCGGATGGAGAACGGCGACCTCCTCGTGGCCGGTTCCTTCAACACGGCCGGCAGTGTCCCGCTGCGCAACCTCGCTCTCTACTCGGCCAGCACCGAGCAGTGGTCGAGCCTCGCGGGCGGAACCGATAGCCCGATCTTCCACATGG
>JBMOHX010000230.1:0-6277 GCA_049317625.1 Phycisphaerales bacterium | reverse complement strand
ATGGGGTACGGGAAGGCGAGATTCCGAGCACCAGGTCTAAGGTCCTATAAGATAGGTTATGTTAAACAGAGTGGCCGGCGGGCGAGCTGAGGGCACCGTCCCCTCCCGCTTGCCTGCTCGATCGGCCCCGGGCATCATGGTACGTATGAGCATCCCGCGATCACTCCTCCTCGCCGTTCTCGTCGCGCTCGCCTGTCCCCTGGCCCGCGCGCAGATTATGGCCGTCAGCGTCACCAACCCGGCCGACTACTTCCGGCCGACCCTTCAGCCCCACGAGATCCGGGTCATCACGCGGATCCTGAACCTGGCCGAATCGGAGGGCGCGGCTCTGCTCGCCCTCTACGACGGGCACGCGGCGACTCTCAAGGCCCGCGCCGGCGAGATCAGCGACGAGCGCGAGGAGGCGCTCGAAGAGGCCCAGGCCACCGCCGACCTCGCGGCGGCCGGAATCCCGAAGGAAACCGAGGACGCGTGGAAGGCGGAAGCCGAGCGTGCGACCAGCACGTTCTTCGATGACCTCAAGGTCTTGCTGACCAAGGAGCAGGCCGATCGCTGGCCGTTGGTCGAACGAGAGCTGCGTCGGTTCAAGTCACTCGGCCGTGGGAGGATCGCGGGCGAATCGCTGGATGTCATCCGGCTGGTCGACGAGCATGCCCCCGCGGCGTGGTCAAACCCCGAGATCTCCGGCTTCCTCGCGTCCTATGTGCAAACGCTCGACGCGGTCATTGTCCGGCGCGATGCGCAGCTCGACAGTCCTCAAGCAACTGACTTCGGCAAGATGGCCCACGACGACCGCGCGGCGGCCGAGACCTTTTGTCGCGACGTGACGGCGCTGCGCGTCGCGGTCAGAGACATGAACCTCAAAGCCGCGGAGCAGGTGGCGAGCCTGCTCCCGGAAGGCAAGTCCGACGCGTTTCGCAAGCGTGTGTTCGAGGCCGCGTACCCGCGGATCACGAAGGCGAGCCGCACCGAGAGGTACATCCGCGCCGCCGCGGCCGTGAAATCTCTGAGTCCTCAGCAGCAAGCCGATATCAACGATGCCATCGCCGCGTTTGAAGTTCGGCTTGCTTCAGTTCAGAAGGAGCAAGCCGCGCTGAAACGAGAGGAGGATGCGACCAAGCTCCCTCTCGTTCTCCGCGGGTCCCAGGGCGGGGCGACGTCGGCAACCACCGCGGACGGCGAGGTCATCACCTTCTACTCGCCGGGAAAGGACAGCGTCGACAAGGAGTCCCCGGCTTACAAGCTCCAACAGCGGCGATTCCAGCTCGAGTCGGAGACAAAGCGTCGCATCAACGGTTTTCTCACACCCGAGCAGCGCGACGCCTGCCGCCAACCGCCGGTCGATCAACTGTTGTTCGGCGAGGATGATTTCTGGGGGTTGTGAGCCGCCGTGAACATCCTCCCGATCGAGGGCAGTCACCCGTGCCGCGATTGCGGCTACGACCTCCGAGGGCTCGACGCGAACGGCGTCTGCCCGGAGTGCGGGAGCGCCATCTCTCAGACCATCCCCCGCTGCCCCCGTTGCCCCACGCTCTTTGACATCTGGATCCCGCTCAACAGAGTCGACCGCTCGGACTACCGCGTTTGGGAGTGCGGACGCTGCGGCGGACTGGGCTTTGATCGCGGCGTGCTCGCAGCGGCCATCCCCCTTGAGCCGCGCGCCAGAACGAACGAATCACTTCACGAACCCTCGCTCCAGGCCCCCGCTCGCTGCGGCCGGTGCCTCCTGGGCATGGATCAACTGGTGATCGATCAGAACACGCTCATCGACCGCTGCGCCGCGTGCGGATTCGTCTGGATCGATTTCGGCGAGCTTTCATCCGTGGTCGCCAAGGCGCGTCGGGAACTCTCGGGACGCCCGGTCCCACCGCTGATCGACCAGTGGCTCGACAAGCCGGACAAACTCGCCGAGTGGCGTCGGCAAGCCGATGAGGCATCCGATCGAACCTCGCTGATTGAGGTTGTTGTGCGCGCGATCTTTCGGGTCTGAGTCTGCGGCGTGGTGGGAGCGCTCAGCGCCCTTCAATCAACGCTCGCACGATGGGCGTGACTCCCGCCGCGTCAAGTTGCCCGATCAGGAGCGGCCGAACCGCATCGTCCTCCCACACAGCCGAGAAGAAGCTCTCGCTGCCACGCTCGGGAAACCAACCGGCCATGTACGATCCGGAGTGCGACTTGGCGTCGGCTTTGGGTGTGGAGGGAGGTGGCGAAGGGCGGTTCGCAAGCCACTCGCCGACAGCCCGAGCCCGATCGGGGTAGGCCTGCGCGATGGCCGAACTGACAAGGCGCTCGAGCGTGTTGAGTTTCGGGATACCGACTCCCGCGGGGACATCGCTGCACCAGTCGACGAAATTGGCGATAGTCGTCTTTCCCGCCTACTCAATGTGGACGTCGGCACCCTCGACGCGGTGCGACGCGTCGGGGAGCCACCCGTTGAGGGAGGCCGCGCTCTCGCGAGCACGATCGCTCGCTGTGCTGAATGCCTCCGAGTCGCTGTCTCGGCAGATGATGATGCGAGTCAGCGATCGGGTCGCCAGCTGGCCCAGTCGAATTCTCGCGGCGGTAAGCGGTCCGCCGACCTGTTGAGTCGGTTGAAGCCGGACCAGATGACCTCCGGGGCCGAGGAAGGCGTACTCGCCCCGGTTGAGCCCCGCGCCAGTTCGGTCGAGGAGTTGGTGCTTGAGATTCCCTTTGAGCCCTTTGCAACCTGCGTACTGAAGAAGCCCGCCCCAGAACGCTCGGTCATGAAACCCCTCGCAGCAGATGACCGATTCCGACTGGTTCATCGCAAGTCACTCTCAAGCCCGAATCGCGCCAGTCGTACATCCTCTCCGGCGGTTCGGCTGCTCGCCAGTTTGCCGTCGGTGAGTTGGAGGCGGAAGACTGAAAGTGCCTGCATCTCCGCGTCGGTCGCGCCGTCCAGCAACGCGTCGATGAACTCGAGGCTGTGGGTGGTGAGGATGATCTGTCGGTCCTTTGTGGCGATTCGTCGCATCACAGCGGCGGCGATGCGCATTGCACGCGGGTGCAGGTGCGTTTCGGGCTCTTCAAGCAAGAACACCGCATTGGGGCGTGCAAGAATCTCGGAGATCACGCGAAGCAACCACACCTGTCCGGCGCTGCCTAGGTCTGCTGGAAGCTCCTGCGACGAAGAGTGAAGACTCAGGTACGGTGTGCCTTGGTCGGTGAGAATCTCCGCCCGATCAAACCCTTCGTAGATTCCGCGCAGGGCGGCAAGGAGTTCCTCGCGAAGCCCCAGACGCACAACTTGACTGAAGAGGTCGTGCAGCGAGGTGCTCTGCTCGTGGGGATCCAGCCAGACCACGTGAGGCAAAATTGCGGTGGGCCGTCCGAATGGCGAGCTCGGTGCTACGCGGTGGGCCAGGCGAGCCAAGGACGACGCGTGAGTTGCGGGGCCTTCGAACTGGGCTGCGTACTCGCCAACCGGCTGGCCGGCGGCGTGATGAAGTTTGAGCGTCCACGTGCCCTTCTTCTCAAAGTCGAGCGACAGCGTGCACGAGTGCGAGGGCGATCTCGCTGCTTCTGCGTTCACGATCCACCGGGCGCTGGAGGGCAGCCAAGCCCTCCGTCGCTCCAGCACCTGGTTCATCGCGGCGATGGGATCGACCGCCCCGCAGATAAACGCACCCTCCAACATCGCACTCTTCCCGCACCCATTCGGCCCCACCAAGACCGTCAGCGGGGTCAAGCCATCGAGCTTGCCCTCGCGGATGCCTCTGTAGTTGGTCGCTTCGATTGCGGTGATCATGCAGAGCCTCCCTTACCCCCCCAGCGCCCCCACCGCCTTCGCCACCACCTCGCCCATCGGCACCAGTTCGCCCTTGCCCGTGTCGCGCCGGAGCTTGTACTCCACCGCGCCGGCTTCGAGGCCCTTCTCGCCGAGGGTCAGTCGCAACGGAATCCCCAGCAGGTCCGCGTCCTTGAACTTCACGCCCGGGCGCTCGTCGCGGTCGTCGATCAGCACGTCCACACCCTGCGCGGTGAGCGCCTTTGACAGCACCGCCGCGGCTTCCTGCTGCTTCGCGTCGTCCGGGCGGATCATCGTGATCAGCACGTGGTACGGCGCAATCGCGGCGGGCCAGATGATCCCGTTCTCGTCGTGGTTCTGCTCCACCGTCGAGGCCATCGTGCGGCTTACACCGATGCCGTAGCACCCCATGATCACCGCGCGCTTCTGCTGGCTCGCGTCCATGATCGCGAGGCCCATCGCATCGGAGTACTTCGTTCCGAGCTTGAAGATGTGGCCCACTTCGATGCCCTTCGCGGCTTCGAGCTTCGCGCCCTCGGCGCGCGGGCTGGGGTCCCCCACCGCGGCGTTGCGGAGGTCCCCCACCTTCGTCTTCGCCGCGTCCTTGAGCGCGGGGCCGACGTCGCGGCTCCAGTTGAAGTGCTTGACGTGGTGATCAGCCTTGTCAGCGCCGGTTGCCCAGAAGCCACCCTGCGCCACGTCGTGATCCACGAGCAGCAGCGTTTCAGCGACGGAGTTGATCGTGCGGGGCGAGACGTACCCGATCGCGAAACCCGCGGCTCGCGCGTCCTTCTCGGGTGCCATCTGCACCGTGCAGCCGCTGAGCTTCTTGACCTTGCCTTCGTTCACCTCGTGGTCACCACGGACCACCGCGAGAACCCACTTCGGCAGTTTCGCATCGGCGGGGGTGCCGGGGGCGGCGCCGGTGACGGCGAAGACGAGGGTCTTGAGCATGCGGTCGGGCTTGACCTTCATGGCCTTGCCGACCTCTTCGATGCCGGGAAGGTTGGGCGTGTGGACTTCGACGAGCTCGCCGGTGGGTGCGGCGTCGAAGGTCCAGACGCCGCGGTCGCCGATCTCGCACTTCTCGACGTTGGCGGCGTAGCCGGAGGTCGGGCAGCGGAGGATGGTGTCCTCGCCGCTGGCGCAGTTCACCATGAACTCGTGGCTCGCGGACCCGCCGATGGGGCCGCTCTCGGCTTCGACCGCGGTGAAGGAGAGGCCGCAGCGGGTGAAGATGTTCGTGTACGCGCGGTACATCGCGTCGTAGGCTTCGTTCAAGCCGCCGGGGCCCTCGATGTGCATGTGGAAGCTGTACGCGTCCTTCATGATGAACTCGCGGCAGCGCAGCAGCCCCGCGCGCGGGCGGGCTTCATCGCGGAACTTGGTCTGAATCTGGTAGAGGTTCAGCGGGAGCGACTTGTAGCTCGAGACCGTGCCCTTCACGAGGTCGGTGATGACCTCCTCGTGCGTCGGCGCGAGGGCGTTCATGCGGCCCTTGCGGTCCTGAACGCGGAAGAGGTTGTCGCCGTAGTCCACGTCGCGCTTGGTGCCCGCGAAGAGTTCGAAGGGCTCGAGAGCGGGCATCAGGAGTTCGCTGCCGCCCGCGGCGTCCATCTCCTCGCGGACGATGGTGCTGATCTTCGTCAGCGTGCGCCACGCGAGCGGGAGGTAGTCGTAAATGCCCGCACCCACCTGGCGGATGAAGCCCGCGCGGTGGAGCAGGATGTGACTAGGGGTCTCGGCGTCGTTGGGCGCCTCACGCGTGGTCGGGATGAGAGTCTGCACCCACCGGTGCGAGACTCCGCTGCGTGTGTTGGAGAAGGTGTGACGAACGTCGCTCTGGGTCTGTGCCATAGGGGCGTAGTCTAGCGCGACGCCACCCCCGCTCGCGCGAGCGCCCGGGTCCAGCGCTGGGCCTCGTCCCCGGACATCGCGGCGCCCGGACCGAACCACCAGCAGAGCTCCGGGCGAACGCCGAGGTCGAGCGCGAGATCGGCCAGGCGGTCGTCGGTGAGATCGGCGTAGGGTGTTTCGATCGTGAAGCCGGGCTGGCCGTGGTTGGATGCGTCGAGGCTCACCAGACGCGAGACCAGGATCGCTTTGTCTTGGATCTCGCACGCACGGTCGATGTCGATCTGATCGCCGATCCCTCCGGTGGCTGGCCAGACAACGCGGGACGCGCCGGCACGAGCCGCGGCGAATGCGGTCGAGAGCAGGCACGCGGTCTCCCACTCCGATGCCGAGCCGGGGCCTGCGACGGGAGTCACCTCCGGCCGGGGCATCATGGTGAGCGTCAGGGCCTCGGCCTGCCGGGAGATCGCGGCCATCCGGTAGCCATCGGACCAGAGTTCGGGGGGAAAGGCCATGACGCCGGGGTAGGCGAACCCCCCCGCTGCCGCGCCGCCGGGTTGCGAGAGCACCGCGGCGTCCCTGGCGGCGGTCATTGCCGCCAATCCCGCCAGACCACCATCGGTGAGTACCGCCATGCGAGGAGCGTGTGCCATG
>JBMOHX010000229.1:0-6278 GCA_049317625.1 Phycisphaerales bacterium | reverse complement strand
GTTCAGGGCTCGACGGGCGGGGTCGCCAGTCGGATCGACGCCTCTGGCCGCGGCTGGTTCGGCGGCTTGTCCGGCGGGGCGGGTCCCGGAGGGGGCCAGCCCGGCTCCGGTGGGTTCGGCGGCAGCGGCGCGGGCTACGCCGGCGCGGGGACCACGCGCGGCACGGTTCTGCCCGGGCCGTCGTACGGCAGCCATACGCAGACCACCGAGTCGGGTTCGGCCGGCGGCGCTCTCGGTCCCGCGCTCGGAGGCGCGGGAGGTGGTCGTATCTCGATCATCAGCGAAGGAACGATCCAGATCGACGGTGAGGTGCTGTGCGATGGAGACTCGCGAGGCACCGGTGCCGGCGCTGGCTCGGGTGGCTCGATCGAGCTCCGCGGCACCACCTTTGTGGGAAACGGTCTGATTCGGGCCTCGGGAGGCGACGCGTCCGGTGGCGGTGGTGCCGGTTCCGGCGGGCGCGTCATCGTTCGGGGCACGACGTACGCTTTCGCGGGCACCCTCGTCGCCGGTGGTGGTCTCTCGGACGGCACGCCCGTTCAACGTGCCGCCGCGGGCACGATCTACGTTGATCGCGGCGGACCCCTGAACGTCGTGCGGGTCGATGCTGGTGGGCTTCCGACCGCGAACTCAACGTCGTTCATCTCGCCTGTCGCTGGCACGCTGGAAGTCGCCAACGGCGGCTTCGCGAGGTTCACCCAGCCCCAGACGTTCGAGGCGATCTCGATGCAGGGCAACGGGCGGCTCTCGCTCCAGGGCAACACAAACATCGTCGGCAATCTCACCCTCATCGGCGCGGGGAACACGCTCACGCAGACCATCGGCGGCTCGACCTTGAGCCTGCAGGTCAACGGCGCCACCATCATCGACGCTGGTTCGGAGATCAACCTCGACGGGATGGGATTCCCAGGTGGACAGGGGCCCGGCGCGGGTCTGCGTCGCCCCGCAGCCGAGGGCGGAGCCGGCGCGGGTCACGGCGGGAACGGAACGCCGGACGCCGGCCCGAACGCGGGCGGCTTGACCTACGACGACATCCGGCAACCTTCGTCACCGGGCTCCGGCGGTGGCGCGGTGGTGAGCGATGTCGGGGGAACCGGCGGCGGCGGGCTCCGGTTGATCGGGAGCCAGGCCGTGACGGTGAACGGCGCGATCCGCGCGAATGGCCTCGTTGGTCAGGGCCTCGCCGGGAGCGGGTCTGGCGGCACAATCTTCATTCAGGCCCCCGCGTTCGCCGGGAGTGGCCTGCTTCAGGCCAACGGCGGCGGGGGAGAGGGCACCTTTGGCGGCGGCGGCGGTGGACGCATCGGCATCAACGCGACAACCCTCCCCTTCACGGGAACCTTCGAGGCATTCGGCGGCATCTCGCCCCTCTCGAATCCGGGCCGCGGCGGCGCGGGCACGGTCTTTACAGTGGGGAACGGGGATCCGCTCATCGCGCAGCTTCTCATTGACTGTGGCGGGTTGCCGATCGGCGCACGAACGACGGTGATCACGACCGCGGCCGCGCGCGACATCACCATCCGCAACGGGGCGAGCGTTCAGTTCCAAGGAACCATCAGCGGCGCGGGCACGTTCCTGATGTCCGGCAACAGCGTCGCGGCCCTGACGAGTTCGATGAGTTTCAACCAGGGCATGATCCTCCGCAACGCGGGCAACATCCTCACAGCCCGAAGCCCTTCGCTGTCCGCTCTCAACATCAACGGCCCGAGCATGGTCATCGACGCCGGTTCCGGCATCTTCGTCGACGGGCTTGGCGGAGCCGCGCAATCCGGCGGCGGGCCCGGACGCCCCTCCAACGGCCCGACCGTCGGCGCGTCCGGCGCTGGGTACGGCGGCGTGGGCGGTGGTGGCATCGAGCCGCTCGCGGGTGGGCGCGCGTACGGCTCACCCGTGAGCCCGTCCGAAACGGGTTCGGGCGGCGGCAACGGATCACCCACAAACCTCGGCGGTGCGGGCGGCGGCGGTGGGCGTCTGTCCTTCTCCGGGAGCTTCACGTTCAACGGATTCGTCTCTTCCAACGGTTTGCCCGCGACGGGTGCCGCGGGCGGGGGATCGGGCGGTTCCATCAACATCACCGCGGCGTCAGTCGCCGGCTCCGGCACGCTCTCGGCCAACGGTGGCAGCGCCACGGGTCTGGGCGGCGGTGGTGGTGGCGGCCGGATCTCCGTGAGCGCCAATAGCGGCTCGATCACCGGCTCGATGACCGCCTTTGGCGGCGCCTCCGGCACGCCGCTCTATCCTCGCGGCGGCGCGGGCACGATCTACACACGGTTCGGAACTGGCCCTCAAGCGACGACGCTGAAGGTCGACGCCGGTTCGCCGACGCTCGCCGCGCCGACGACACTCCAGAGTACCTTCTCGCTCCACAACCTCATCATCGCAAACGGGGCGAACTTCGAGCGATTCTTGAACGGTTACCTCACCGGGTCGCTCACCGTCAGCGGCGGCGCGAGGTGCGGATTCGGCAGCGGCCCGCAGTTCATCAACGGGAGCCTCATTCTCACCGGCGAGGGCTCGAGTCTCGCGCCGACCCCGAACACGGGCGCGGGGATTGAACTTTGGGTCGATGGCGACATGCGTCTGGACCCCGGAACGCGGATCAACGCCGACGGCAGCGGCTACCCCAGCGGAAGCGGGCCGGGCGCGGGACGCCCCGCGACTGTCCCAGGCTTGGGCGGGAGCGGCGGCGGCTTCGGCGGCGCTGGAGCCGATTCAGCGGGGGTGATCGGTGGGCTCGTCAACGGCGACCCCTGGCGGCCCTACCAGGTTGGTTCCGGCGGTGGCCCCGGCAACCCACTCCAGCTCAACCCCGGCGGCATGGGCGGGGGAAGAATCAGCGTCGATGTGGAAGGCGTGCTCACGCACAACGGCATCATGTCCGCAAACGGTGGCGCGTCGACCGGCACGGGCGGCGGCGGATCGGGCGGCGGCATCCTTGTCCGCGCGGCGACGATTGCCGGCAACGGGGTCATCACCGCCAACGGCGGTCCCGCGGGTCTCGGCGGCTATGGCGCTGGCGGCGGCGGGCGGATCCTGGTCCGTTCGTGCAACAGCACGTTCCCCATGGCCAACGCTCTCGCGTTGCCGGGCGTCACTTCCGGCTCGCCCGCGCAGGCCGGGTCGGTGCTCTTCAGCTCGACGCTCACGATCACCACGCAACCCTTCAATCAGACCATCGTCCGCGGCGAGGACCTCGTGCTGACGGTCGAGGCGCCCGGCGCGATCGACTACCAGTGGCGCCGGCGCGGGCAGGGCGGTTTCTTCTTCGCTCTCGCCGACGGCGGCCGCATCAGCGGCACACGCACGGCGACGTTGACCATCTCGCCGTCAGACTGCGACGACGCTGGCGCGTACGACTGCATCGTCACCGACGCCTGCGGGAGCGCGGTGACGGCGATCCCGATCGTGACGGTGACCACACCGGCGGACCACAACAACGACGGGGCGATCGACAGCGACGACGTGATCGCCTACTTCGCCGACTGGGACAACGGGGCCGCCGCCGCGGATACCAACGGTGACGGCGGGGTCGATGGGGACGACATTATCGACTTCTTCACCAGTTGGGATCGGGGCTGCTGACCGTCGAAACAAGGCCGCGAGGTCCGGCGGGCTCGAGGCCCGGGTTCGAGGGCGCGGCGTGAGTGTTAGTATGTGCGCATGCGGAACCGCGCCTTTACACTCATCGAGTTGCTGGTGGTCATCGCGATCATCGCGCTGCTGATCAGCATCCTTCTTCCGGCACTCGGTCAGGCACGCCGCTCGGGCCGAACCACCATCTGTACCGCCAACCTGAAGAACCTGGTGGCGGGCTGGACGATGTACTCGGACACGTTCAAAGACGTGATCGTTCCGCACCGCGCACCCAACATGGGCGGCGGTTTCGCCAACCCCGCGAACTGGGACGAGATCGGCAACGGCGCCAAGTTCCGACCCACCTGGATCGCGAGGATCGGTGGCTACGTCGGGATCTACGCCTTCGCGACCCCATCGACAGACGACGATCGCCAGGACTTCGAGAGCAAGGTCTACATCTGCCCGATGGTCCCCGATCGCGTGGACGAGCGGAACGGCAGCTACGGCTACAACTACCAGTTCCTCGGCAACAGCCGGCAGACGAACGGTCGCTGGCACAACTTTCCCGTGCGGCTCTCCAAGGTCAGTAACCCGTCGCTGGTGGTCGTCGCGGGTGACGCGTCGGGTTCTTCCGCGGACTTCCCGCCCGAGCAGCGCCTTCCGTACGAGAACAACGGCCGCACCGAAGCCGCGCTCGGCAATGAGGCCTACACCATCGACCCGCCCCGCCTCAACCCCGCGGGCGACATCGCGACCGCCCCGTACCGCAACTGCATGGACGCGCGGCACGGGAACAAGGCCGCCGCGATGTACGGCGACGGCCATGTCGACACGCGGTCTCTCAGGCAGTTCGGGTATAGATTCCTCCCGGACGGCCGTGTCGCGAGGTTCGGCGCCGGCCAGGCCCAGGGACCGATCGACAACGGCGAGGAGCCGCGGAACGACCTGTTCGGCGGCACGGGAACTGACGAGATGCCCCCGAACCTCCCGCAATAGGACCGCCCCCTGGAGCCGCGTTAGACTTGTGCAGCGGCCCTGTGGCGGAATGGCAGACGCAGCGGACTTAAAATCCGCAGCCGGTAACACGGCGTGTGGGTTCGAGTCCCACCGGGGCCATTGGGTGTTCGAGGTTGTCGCCGTGTTTCCGTGTGCGACCAGGGCGGCCATGAACGAGCGTGTTCAGTCTTCCGGAGTCCTGATCGGACTCCTCTTCGCCACCCGTTTTCGCCGAGCCACACGCCGAGCTGTTCGTGCCGTTGTCAGACTCGTTGTCGCGCGAAAGTCGGCGGCAGGTCGGGATAGGGCCGACAACGCCCGGGCGTCGTCCTCCCGCGTGCTGTGGCTCGAGCGGTCCATTTGTGGGGGTGATGGTGGAGTGGCGTGCGAGCGCTCGGGCCGTCTTCAGATGCACGCCGTCGTTGGTGAGATTGGTGATGAACGTGTGCAGCGGGGCATGGAAGTGAACGACGCGGTCGTGAGAATCCCGCACTGGAATCCCAGCGGCCTCCAGATCGACGCGAAGTACCCGGGCCATTTCCTCTCGCCAGGCCGACCCCCAGAATCCGTGTTTCTCCGCACTCTCCTACCGCTGGCAGCGCCGGAACCCCCTCGTCGAGGACGACACCGCCCCAACGCCTGCGGCTGCGAAGCCGACGCGAACAGTGTAATCTACGCGAAGGCCGTCAACTTCGCCGCGGCGTTCCCGAGTGATTTCAACAAACATGGAAGTGTGAACGGCGACGATGTGATTGAGTCTTTCGAGAGGTGGGATGCGGGATGCTAAGAGTGGACAACCCCATTGTGAGCGGGCGCAGTTCGTGCATGCTGTGGCTCAGCTTGGGCTGCCTGGCCCTCGTGAGCGCCGCGGCTTCAGCGCAGCCCCGAACGAACGAGTTTCGCTGCGACCTCGCGTCCGTAGACCTCCCCGAGGGTGCCGTGGGACCTACGTTCGACTCGGCCGACTGGAGCCCATTCGGAGCACGGTCGGGGGTGACCTTCGTGGTGACTCTCGACCCCGCCGCCGTCGGGCTTCAGCCCTTTCGAACCCAGATTCTCGCTTGCATGGAGGCCGCCTGCGCGAGATGGGGGCAGGTTCTCAACGGGGCGAACGTCACCATCGAGGTGTCGGTGCTGGAGAACAACCAGTTTCCTCGGGCGACCGGCTACAGCCTCACCAGTGCGTTCGTGCGCCAGGAGGGAGGGCTTCGGATATACGAGCAGGCCGTCGCGCATGAAGTTCGCACAGGAGTCGATCCAAACGGAAACTTGCCAGATCTGATTGTGACGCTGAACCAGAGTTACACGAGCGGTGAACTGTGGTTCGACCCAGCACCGGGAACTCGGACTCTTCCGGTGCCGACGAACAGGACGGACGCCGTCTCGGTGTTTTTGCACGAAATCGGGCACGCCGTAGCCTTCAACGGGTGGAGAGACAACACCTCCGGCCAGTTGCCTGACGACTACGCATCGACCTTCGACGCTCACACCGAACCGGGCGTCCCCCAGTGGTTCTCGGGGCCCATCTCCGTAGCACGCTATGCTGGCAGCGTTCCGCTCACCTATGCGAACGCAAAGCACGTCGGCAATGACCCTCCCCATCCGGGCACCGACTTGATTTCCGACCTGATGAACGGTGTCGTCTTCTACCGCGGCTACCGATACGACATCTCCAACCTGAACCTCGCTGTGTGTCGCGACTGTGG
>JBMOHX010000228.1:0-6291 GCA_049317625.1 Phycisphaerales bacterium | reverse complement strand
CAGAGAGGTTCTCGTCGCCCAAGCTGTCGCACAGTTGCTCGCGGAACTCGCGCAGGCCAAGGGTGCAGAGGGTGTGGACGCCGACCCAGCGGCGCTCGGGCGAGGGGTCTTTGAGGAGTGAGCACGCCGCGAGCCCCGCCGCGCGCGCGTCGATGGTCGCTTCGCACCAGAGGGCGAGATAGGCAACCTCGGGATCTGGGCCCGCGAGAGCGGCGGCGCGTTCGGCTTTGCTGTCCATCAAGAGCATCGCTCGTTCGATCAAAGCGCGGGCGTGCTTGCCGGACATCGAGTCCCACCGCAAGCCGAACCACACATCGCTGGCGCGGACGATCGCGGCGAAGCGGGTGAGGTTGTTTTCGGCGATTACTCCGAGCATTCGGCGGAACGCGCCGGGGTGCGCGGTGTCGGCGGATTCCAAGATCCACTGGCGGAGGCCTTCTTCGCGCTGGGCCGCGAGGAGCATCTTCTCGATGAACTCCCAGGCGTCGGGGCGGTTGCAACTGAGGAGCGTGCGGATGATGTGCACGCCCATCACTCCGATGTCGTGCTGGTTGGAGGCGGAGTCCTTGAGGATTTGGAGGACGCGTTCGCCGACCTTGTCGCCCGCGTCGATCGCCGCGGCGAGGATGAGCGCGGAGTCGCTGATGCCGCCGTCTTCGAGGTGCCCGCCCCACGCCGCGAGCCATTCGACGTCGGGGTCGTAGCCTTCGAGTTCCATGATGACGCCGTGGAGCCACTGCTCGCGGATGCTCGCGACTTTCTCGGCGTCGTTCGGCGCGCGGAAGGGGGTGGACTGCCAGGACTCGACGCGGTAGGTCGCTGTGGCGAGGTTCTGCCACGCGAGTTCGAGGTGATCAGCGAGGCGCGGGAAGAGACCCTTGAAGAACGCGCGGCGAGGGGTGTCGGAGAGGTCGGAGACACGGAACCGCTGCACTTGCGGGTCTGCGGGCGCATCGGCATCGGCGCCGTCGCCGAGGAGGAACTCGAAGTCGCCGCGGCGTTTGAGCCACTGCACCGCGCCGGGCGTCTTGCCCAGGGTCGGCTCCTTGAGTTCGAGCCAGTCCGGGATCCGCTGCTCTTCCAGGCGCTGTTTCAGTTCTTCGTGGTTCCGCACGTTCAAGCTCCGGCGAGAAAGACCAGTCGGATGAAAGTGACGCGGCTGTCGGCGGTGACGAACACGGTGGCGTCGAGGTCTCGTTGCTCGACGCCGTCGATGGCGACAAGATACAGACCGTCTTCGAAGGCTTGCAAGGCGGTATCGACGGCCTCGGCGGGCGGGGGTGCTGGGGGCGATTCGCGGCCTTCGGGGGAGATTCTCCCGGCCTCCGCGCCGCGTTCGATCTGCTCGCGCGTCAAGACTCTGTCAAGGCGTCTGGCCTCGCGGCGTTGTTCGAAGGCTTGGACCTCGGCGAGCACGACTTTCGTGATGAGGTCGCGGAGGGTGAGCCCCTCGCCGCCGCCGAAGTCGTCGGGCGGGATGGGGATCGACCAATCCGCGAAGAGCGGCCGGCGGGAACCGAGCGAACGGCCTGAGATGATGATCGCCACGGTGCGGAATGTACACCGGAAAGGCGCATTCCGAAAGTGCGACCTCGCGCGTGATTCTCAACCGGGGTTTGGCGAACACAGCGAGAGCAGCAGGGCCCGGGCGGCTTCGATTTCGTCGGTGAACACGGAGTGCGGTAGTCCGGGGTAGCGCCGGAGGTCCACGACGGCCCCAAGGTCGCGAAGGCGGGCCGCGCTCTCTTCGACGCGCGTCCATGGCACGTGCGGGTCGGGGTCGTTGGCACCGATGAACGTTGGCGTGCCCTCGAGGGAGCCCGATGATGCGAAGCGGGTTCCCGGCGGTCCGATGAGTCCGCCGGTGAATGCGAAGAGGGCGCCGTAGCGACGGGGGAAGTGGTACGCGTGATCGAGCGTGAGGCACGCGCCCTGCGAGAAGCCGCCGATGGCGATGCGCTCGGGGGTTAGGCCGAGCTTCTCGAGTTGCGAGATGATGGTCTCGATCACGCTGTGGGCGGAGCTGATGCCGGTTTGGTTCACGGCCAACGGCGAGAGGAACGAGCTCGGGTACCACGTGTTGCCCGCTGCCTGCGGGGCGATGAAGAGCATGTCGGGGACGTTGAGCGGATCGGCGAGGGAGAGGATGTCCTGCGCGGAGGCGCCGCGGCCGTGCAACAGAATCGTTGCCGCGGTCGGCGCGGCGGGGCCGCGGGTGCGGAGGATCTGGCCAGCATGGGGGCCGGTTGCGTCTGCGGTTGAAAGTGACTTTGCGTTCACGGTGCTGCGCCCGCTTCTGGAGCCGCGACCGGCTGGAGGTGGGACTCGATCGCCGCGCGGTTGGGCTCGTGGCGGGGCGGGAGCTTGAGTGCGTGGCCGAGCTTCTCGCGGGGCTCGTCGATGTCGAAGCCTGGGCCGTCGGTGGCGATCTCGAAGATGACTCCGCCGGGGATGCGGAAGTAGATCGAGCGGAAGTACTGGCGGTCGGTGACGGGGGTGACGGCGATGCCGGCGCTGCGAAGGGCCGCGGCGGCACGGAGCTGGGCGGGTTCGTCGGGGACGCGCCAGGCGACGTGGTGGACGGTGCCGGCGCCCATGGGGCGGTGGGCGAGGCGTGGTGAGTGGACGACGTCGATCTCGCGGCCGACGCCGCCGGCGTCGAGTTGGAGGCGGTGGGTCTCGGCGTCGTTTAAAGCGGGGCGGAAGCCGAGGACTTCGGTGAGGAACCGGATCGTCTCGGCCGCGTCCGGGACGCGGATGGTGACGCCCGAAACGCCGAGGATCGCGGCGGAGGTCGAAACACCCGCGCCTGCGTAGCCACCGCCGGGCCCAGCGGGCTCGTGTTCGGCAATGGAGAATCGCATGCCGTCGTGGTCGTCGAAGGCGATCTGCGTGCGGCCGAGTGAGTCTTCCTGACGGAAGGAGACACCGAGTCGCTTGAGTCGATCGCGCCAGAACTCGAGGCATCCGAGGGGGACGGCGAGGACGGTGTCGGTGATCTCGGAACCGCCGTGGACCGCGCGCGCGGCCATGGGGTGCGGAAAGTGTGTGAGGAGGGTGCCGGGGGAGCCGACCTCGTCGCCGTAGTACATGTGGTAGGTGAACGGATCGTCGAAGTTGACGGTCTTTTTGACGAGCCGGAGGCCGAGCACGGAGGTGTAGAAACGCACGTTCTCCGCGGGGCTCTTGGCGAGTGCGGTGACGTGGTGGAGGCCGGTGATGAGGGGGGCGGGCATGCGAGGTTCCGCTGGGGATCGAGGTGTTGAGACGGTGGCGGCTGCTCCGCATGAGGCTGATGCGTCGCGGCTTCAAGACATTGGATGCTCGTTCTCCGGCGCGCGATTCGAACGAAAGCTAGTTGAATGACCCGCGAGCGGCGGTTTGTTGTGTTGGAGTCCGGGGAACGGGGCTCAAGGGTCCCGCTTGACCCCACGATATTGCCGTGATATCATTTCGGTATACGATCCCTCCGGCGTGATTTCAACTGAAGGAGCGTCCAATGACCACCGAGTTTGAGGCCAAGTCGATCCGAGGTGGAGCGGTGTTGGTGCTAGGGGTGATGTCGCTGATCGCGATGATCGCCTTGCTCATCGTGGCCGGGGACCACCTGGATCACCGCGCACGGAGTTCGAGCACGGCGTGGGTCGTCGCGGCGAACTTCGGTTTGCTGGGGCTGATCGGAACGGCCTTCATGCTGTCTGGGCTGCGGATCATCGCACCCAACACCGCGCTGGTGACGGTATTCTTCGGCACGTACCGCGGCACGATCAAGACGCAGGGGTTCTGGTGGATCAACCCGCTCGCGAAGAAGCTCCCGATGTCGCTGCGGATCCGCAACATGGTGACGCCGACGATCAAGGTGAACGACATCAAGGGCAACCCGATCGAGATCGGCGCGGTGGTGGTGTGGCGGGTCTCGGACACGGCGCGGGCGTCGTTTGATGTCGAGAGTTTCTCGACGTTCGTGGACACGCAGTGCGAGTCGGCGCTGCGGCACCTGGCCTCGGTGTACCCGTACGACGGCACGGGGGCGGAGCACGAAACGTCGCTGCGAGGGTCGACCGATGAAGTGAGCCGCGCGCTCGCAACCGAGCTCCAGGAGCGGGTGGCGAAGGCGGGCGTGACGATCGATGAGACACGGTTGAGCCATCTCGCGTACGCCCCCGAGATTGCGGGCGCGATGCTGCGGCGGCAGCAGGCGGACGCGGTGATTTCCGCGCGGTTCCGGATCGTGGAAGGCGCGGTGAGCATGGTGGAGGCGGCGCTGGATCACCTCGATAAGGGCGGCAAGGTGAAGCTGGACGACGAGCGGAAGGCCGCGATGGTGAGCAATCTGTTGGTGGTACTGTGCGGAGACCACAGTGCGCAGCCGGTGGTGAACGCAGGGACGCTGTACACGGGTTGACGGGGCTGGGCAACTCATGGCCGAGGAACGCAAGTCCATCCTGTTGCGGATCCCACCCGCGCTGTGGGAGGAGATCACCCGTCTCGCGGAGCGTGACTTGCGGTCGACGAACGCGCAGATTGAGTTTCTGTTGCGGGAGGCGATCCGGCAGCGCGGCGGCGGGAAGCGGGACGAGGCGGGGGCGAAGAGTTCTGAATCGCGGGGTGAGTGAGTCGGGTGTAGACTGCACCATGCTCAAGCCCGCGTCGCTGTACTTCGGGCTTACCTTCGCGGCGGGGTTTGTGTTGGGCGCGATCCGCACGCTGCTGGTGGTGGCGTGGGTCGGCGAGCTGGGCGCGGTGCTGATCGAGTGCCCGTTGATTCTGCTCGCCTCGTTCCTCGTCGGCCGATGGGTGCTGGGGCGATTCGCGCGGAACGCGGGTGCGCGGCGGCGGCTGTGGATCGGGGTGCTGGCGTTTGTGATGCTGCAGTGCGCCGAGCTCACCATGACGTTGCTGCTGGGGGGAACGGCGCGCGGGTTCTTCGCGGCGTTCCTCAAGCCAGCTGGAATTGTCGGCTTGGCGGCGCAGCTCTTGTTTGCGTTCATCCCACTGATGATCAGGCTGCGGCCAACGACGGACTAAGCGTTTCGGCTACGGGCCCGTGCGCGGGTTCGCCACGCATGTCGGCGCGGGTTGCCGTTACACTCCACGACAATCGCCGTGAGCGCGTTGCGGGTTCTCTGTGAACTCGAACGGGGCTGGAAGGCTGGCGCGAGGAGCTTCTCGATGCGAACCCCTGAGTTTCTGAGGACCGCGTTCGCCTTCCTGGTGGTGATGGTCCACGGAGCCGCCGCGGCCACTGCCGCCGAGCCCCAGACGCTCAAGGTCTTCATCCTCGCGGGCCAATCGAACATGGAGGGGCAGGGTGTTGTAGACCTCGACGGGAAGGACTACAACGGGGGCAAGGGAACACTCGCGGCGCTGATGCGAGACCCGGAGAAGAAGGCGCGGTACGCGCATCTCAAGGATGACCGCGGCGAGTGGCGGGTCCGCGACGATGTGTGGGCGAGGTACCAACGGGAGGATGGAGCGATCCACGCGGGGCCGCTCACGTTCGGGTTCACTCCGTACGGGGATCAGCATCACTTCGGGCCGGAGCTGCAGTTCGGTCATGTGGTGGGCGAGGCGTTGGAACAGCCGGTGCTGCTCATCAAGACGGCGTGGGGCGGGAAGAGTCTTTACGCGGACTTCCGGCCGCCGTCGTCGGGAGGCGAGGTCGGTCCGTACTACACGCTGATGATCGAGCAAGTTCGCGAGACACTCGCGAACATCAGACGGGACTTTCCTGAAGTGCCTGCGGATCGGTACGAGATCGCGGGCTTTGTGTGGTACCAGGGGTGGAACGACGGGTGCGACCCGAAGCACGCGGTCCCTGAGTACGAGAGCAATCTGGTCAATCTCATCAAGGATGTGCGGAAGGATTTGGGAACACCGAATCTCCCGGTTGTGGTCGGCGAACTCACCGGCCCGTGGGTGAACGCGCCCGCGGAGTGGGAGCAACTGCGTGCGGCGCAGGCGTCGGCCGCCGCGCATCCGGAGTTCGCGGGGAACGTTCTCTTCGTGCCGACACGCGAGTTCGTGCGTGCGCCCGAGGATTCGCCGAACCCAGGGCACGGGCATCACGAGTTCGGGAACGCCGAGACGTACTTCCTGGTGGGGGATGCGCTGGGCGCGGGGATGCTGAAGTTGCTGCGGGGAGGAGTTGCGGCTCCACAGTCGCACGAGATCGCGGCCGTGCCGCGGGTCCCCCCGAAGGAAGGCGAGATGGCGGGGTATCTGCTCGTGTCGACGGAGCGGGTACCGGCGGAGTTCAACGCGGGCTTTTCCATCTACGCCGCGGCGTGG
>JBMOHX010000227.1:0-6377 GCA_049317625.1 Phycisphaerales bacterium | reverse complement strand
GACTTCGCCGCCGGCGGCATGGAAAACACTTCCGCGACGACGCTTTACGACGCCGTCGCCGCGGACCCGGATTCCGACGAGGACGACCTCATCTCGCACGAGCTCGCGCACCAGTGGTTCGGCGACCTCCTCACGTGCGACGGCTGGGAGCACCTCTGGCTGAACGAGGGATGGGCCAGCTTCAGCGAGGCGTTGTGGAGCGAGCACCGAGCCGCCAAAGACGGCAAAGATCCCGCGAAGGCCTACCAGAGTTCGATCCTCTCGAGCGTGCGTGCCCAGCGCAGCAGAAACCGGGCCTACTCACCGCGCACTCCCGCCATGGTCACCAACCGGTACACCGACCCCGACAGCCTTTTCAGCCGCACCGATGACGTGTACAGCAAGGGCTCGGTCGTGCTTCACATGCTCCGCCAGCGACTCGGTGCAGAGACGCTCCTCGCCGGGACCCGCCACTACATCAATGAAAACAAGGAGCGAGGCCTCGTCGACACCGACGACTTCCGCCGCGCTCTCGAGGAAATCAGCGGCGAGTCGCTCGAACGATTCTTCGAGCAGTGGGTCCTGCGTCCGGGCCTCGCCCAACTCAAGGTTGAACTGAACTACGAAGAAGCCGACGGCCTGCTCAAGATTGAGCTCCGTCAGGCCCAGAAGGTCGACTACCTCAACCCGGCGTACGCCTTCACGCTCCCGGTTCGCATCAAGTTCGCGGACGACTCGGTGCAGTGGGAGTACATCGACATGGATACCACGCAGACCCGCGCCGAGTTCCGCGTCAAAGAGAAGCCCTCCCAGGTCACGATCGATCCGAACGTCACCGTCTTCGCCCGCACCGAAGTCACCACGCCGCTCGCGATGTGGATCGACGAGATCCGCCGACCCGCCACGCTCTTCGCCGCGGTCGACGCGGCCGAGGCACTGAGCCTGATCGACGCCGATCCCGCCCGCTCCGCCCTCACTCGTGCCAGCGTCGACACCGCGTCGCCGCCCGAAGTGCGGGCCGTCGCGACAGAGGCGCTCCTGCGTGCACACGCCCTCGCCGCCGCGAAACGCCTCGTGCCGATTTTCTCGCCCGCTCGCTCGCTGGCGCTCGAAGGAGGGGCCACCCGATGAGAACCGCCTCCCTGCTCGCCGCCGCCCTCGTGACCTGCTCCGCCGCGTTCGCGGGCGAGAACGAGTGCATGCACATGAAGCTGCTCGCAACTCCCGCTCCCGCGGGGTTCGACGCCGAGAGCGGACGCAACCTCCGCAACTTCCCGCCGCACCGCCTCGTCGATGCGCAGCGGATGCAGCTCGAGATCACCATCCCCGACATGAACACGCCGAAGTTCTCGGCGGTTCAGCGTCTCACCGTCACCGCGATGGGCCTGCGCGACATCCCGCAGATCCAGCTCGACGCGGTGGGGCTGATCGTCGACTCCGTATCCGCCGATGGCCGGGACGTTTCGTTCACGCAGAGCGACGGTCTCCTCCGCCTCTCCTTCTCCCCCGCGCTGAAGGCGGGCGAGTCGGTGACCCTCACTACGAACTACCGCGTCGAGTCCCCGCAGCTAGGCCTCATCTGGACCCCCGAGTCCCCCGCGTGGCCCGGCCGCCCCGCCCAGATCCACACGCAGGGCCAGCCGGAGACCAACTCCTACTGGTTCCCGTGCCTCGACTTCCCGAGCGAACGCCTCGCGACCGAGCTCACCGTCAACGTGCCTGAGGGGTACGAGGTGCTCTCGAACGGACGCCTCGAGTCGCGCACCACCCTGGGTCGCACTGCCACCTTCCACTGGGTTCAAGACAAGCCCCACGTCAACTACCTCGTCTCAATGGTCGTCGGCAAGTTCGACATCGTTGACGTTGGCACCCGTGATGTCCCCATGCCCGTGTACGCGCCCCTGGGCCGCAAGTACGACGTGGCCGGCACCTTTGGCCGTACCAAGGACATGGTCTCGCTGTTCGAGAAGCTCACCGGTCACACCTACCCCTGGGACAAGTACGCGCAGTCCGTGGTCTGGAACTTCGGCGCCGGTGGCATGGAGAACACCTCCTGCACCACGCTCCACGAGTCCTCGATCATCTCTCGCGAAGCCCAGCTCGACTACGACATCGATGGCCTGATCTCTCACGAACTCGCGCACCAGTGGTTCGGTGACCTCGTCACCTGCAACTCCTGGGAGCACATCTGGCTCAACGAGGGGTTCGCCACCTACTTCTCATCCCTCTGGTTCGAACACCGCGACGGTGCCGACGCGTACTTCGCCAACATCCGAGGCAACTTCGACGGCGTCATCGCCGCCGACCGCGCCCCCGCCCCCGAGGGTGTCGGCATGGCCTCCAAGGTCAACGCCCACCCCTGGGAGCCCTTCCGCCGCGCCGCCAACCCATACGGCAAGGGCTCGAGCGTTCTCCACATGCTCCGCGTCGGCCTGGGGGACGACCTGTTCTTCAAGGGCATCAAGCTCTACCTCGACCGCCGTGCGTTCAAGACCGCCGAGACGATCGATCTCCGCACCGCCTTCGAAGACGTCTCCGGCAAGGACCTGCGTCAGTTCTTCCGCCAGTGGGTGGAGCGTCCCGGAGTCCCGCGCCTGAAGGTCGACACCCGCTGGTCCTCGGGCCAGCTCTCGGTCTCGATCACCCAGACGCAGCAGATCGACGGCGACAACCCTGCCTTCGAGTTCGCCCTTCCCGTCGTGGTCGCGGAGGCAGGCTCCGCCCCGCGCGTGGAACGCATCGCCGTCACGGGCCGCTCGCGTGAAGTCACCATCCCCTGCGCGACGCAACCCCTCTACGTCGCGGTCGACCCCGCCCTTGCGCTCCTCGCCGAGATGAACGTCTCCCAGCCGATCGAGGCCTGGCGCGAGCAGGCCGCCAAGGGCGTCACCTCCCCGGCCCGAATCGCCGCGTTGCGCGAGCTTGAACGACAGAAGGACACCGCCTTCACGGCCGCCGCCGGTGCCATCGCCGCCGACCCAAAGGAACCCGTGAGCGTCCGTGTCGCCGCGACCCGCTACCTCTCCGCCGCGCCCGCCCCCGCCCAACTGTCGGCCCTCATGGTGCCGGATGTTGATCGTTGGGAAGTGCGCGAGGCCGCGGTCGAGGGTGCCCGTCGTCTCACCGGCGACGCGTTGGCGACCGCCGTGCTCGTCGAGTCCCTTGCGACGCGTGACCCCAGCCAGAAGGTCCGCGCGGCCGCGATCCGCTCCCTCGGCGCGATGAAGGCCCCCGGCGCCGGGGCCATCATCGAGCAGGCCATCCGCAGCGATTCCCACGAGGACGGCATCCGCCTCGCCGCGATTGATGCCCTCACCGGACGCCCCGAACCAGAGGCCCTCGCCACCGCGATCCGGCTGACCGGCCCCTCGTACCTTCCGCGAACCCGGGCCCGCGCCGCCGCCGCCGTTGTGCAGTTCGCCGGCGCGGACCGCACCGGCGCATACGACGCCCTCGTCGCGATGCTGGACACCCATGAAGTGCGCACCCGGCTTGCGGCGGGGCAGGCGCTCGTCGATCTCGGCGACGAGCGGGCCCTGACCGACTTCGACCGGCTCCTCGGGCAGTCGCCGACGAAGGACGTCGCCTGGACCGTGGGCTCGTGGAAGCGGGCCCTCTCCGAGAAACTCGGTAAGTGACCCGTTAGACCGCCGCGTTCTCCGCGTCGCGCGCGATCATGTCCGAGTACGAGCAGTCGATCGCCTCGCCGAGCGTCGGTCCGAGCACCTTCCGCAGTTCACCAATCGCCTCGTGGCACCGCGCCACGTTGAAGTCGCGGCACACCAGGGCTTCGAACTCTACGAAGTTGCCGAGATGGTCCACCTGATCGAGGTGAATCCGCGTGTTGCCGATCATCCACAGGTCCCTGGTCTTCTTCACCACAACCCACACCGGCATCGGCGAGAGCCCGAACCGTTCCATCGCCTGCTGCTCGGTGTAGAGCACAAAGTGGCTCAGCTTCGGCAGCGTGCGATTGGGACGGTCGTAGAACACGTACTCGACCGGCTCGCCCTCGCAGTCCCGGCGCTTCAATCGCCCACTGGGGATGCGGTAGTACGTGTCGGTCTGCTTCAGCTCGCCGATGAACGAGGCCCCCTTCGCCCGAAGGATCGAGCGGGCCAGGGCGAGGTCGCGGAGCTCACACTTGTACTCGACGTTGTGCATGGCCCCTCAGCGTATCACGGCGCGGGTGGCGCGGGGATTCCTGCCGCCGCGAGTGCCGCGAGCAAGGCGGCCTCGTCCCAGACCGCGACGTTCAGCTCCCGCGCCTTGTCCAGCTTGCTCCCCGCGGCTTCTCCCGCGATCACAAGGTCCGTCTTCTTCGAAACCGAGCCGCTCACCTTCGCCCCCTGCTTCTCCAACAGCTCGGTGAGCTCGGTACGCTCGAAACGCTCCAGTGTCCCGGTGATCACCACCGTCTTGCCCGCGAAGGGGCCCTCGGTGACCGCCGCACCTTCGGGCACAAAGTCCACCGACTCCGTGCTCACGCCCAGTTCACGCAGCTCGCGGAAGGTGTTCGTCGCACGCTCGCCGTGCAGGTACGCGTGGACGACCGGCGCGGTGTCCTTCCCCAGCCCGGTCTCGGGACGACGCGAGGTATCCTCGGCGAATCCGTACTTTCTCGCCTCTTCCTTTGACAGCGACTTGGGCCGCAACTCGGCCTCCGACACCGCCAGCATGGCTTCCAGATTCTTGAACCGACGGGCCAGCAGCCGGGAAGTCGTATCGCCGATGTGGCGGATCCCCATTCCCGCCAGCAGCCGAGCGAGCCCGCGCGATTTCGCGGCTTCGATCCCTTTCAGGATGTTGTCCGCCTTCTTCTCGCCCATCCGATCGATTCGCAGCAACGCTTCGCGGTGGGCCGCGAGTCTGAAGATGTCCGCGAACGTCGACAGCGGCACCTCGCCCGACGCCCGCACTTGGTCGATGGTCTTCTCGCCCAGCCCCTCGATGTCCATCTGCTTCCGACCCGTGAACCAGATCAGCTTCTCACGCACCTGCGCCGGGCACTCGGGATTGATACAACGCCGCACCGTCTCAAGCGCCGGTTGCTCCAGCGACTCGGGCGGCTCGATCTCGATCTCGCCGCGGCATTCCGGGCAGTGGGGGGGTGCCTCGACTCGCGCGGCATCCGCGGGCCGCAGAGAGAGCACGACACCGACGACCTGCGGGATGATCTCCCCCGCTTTCTCGACGTACACCGTGTCGCCCACGCGGATGTCCGTCCGTTCGCCCTCACACTCAGTCGAGGCGTCTCGCACGCGCCCGTAGTTGTGCAGCGTGGCGTGCTGGACAGTGGTGCCCGCGAGGAACACCGGCTGCATCGTGGCCCGCGGCGTGATCTTGCCGGTCTTCCCCACCTGGTGCTCGACCTTCAGCAGCACCGTCGTCTTCCGCTCCGCCGGATACTTGTACGCGATCGCCCACCGCGGGCTCTTGGATGTGAGTCCCACCACCCGCTGATGCTCGAAGGAGTCCAGCCGCACCACCATGCCGTCGGTGGCATGGTTCAGCGAGTGCCGCTTCACGCCAAACGCCTCGATCGCGCGGAGGGTGTCATCCACAGTTTCGCACACCGTTGAGTCCATGCTGACCGGCAGCCCCAGCCGCCTGATCTTGCCGCAGAACTCGGAGAACGTCGAGGCGAAGGCCGGGTCGCTGACCTCCCCCCGGCCGTGCGCGACGAACGCGAGCCGCCGCTTCGCGACCTCCCGCGCATCGAGTTGCTTCATCGCCCCCGATGCAGCGTTGCGAGGGTTCACAAAGAGCTCGAGCCCCTCGGCGTCGCGTTCCTCGTTGATCCGCGTGAACTCCGAGAGCGGAAAGTAGACCTCGCCCCTGACTTCGAGCACCTCGGGCGCATCCCCGGAGAGCACCAACGGGATCGACGCGATCGCCCGCGCTGAATGCGTGACGTCGTCCCCCTTCGTGCCGTCGCCGCGGGTGACCGCGTGCTTGAGCGCACCGCGCTCGTACCGCAGACTCAGCGCCAGGCCGTCGACCTTCGGATCGCAGGACACCGGCATCGCCTCGCCGCCGCCCAGCAACCCCTCCTCGATCCCCAGCGCCTTGCGCATTCGCGCGTACCACTCGCGCACCTCGCCCTCGCTGTAGGTGTTGTCGATCGAGAGCATTGGCAGCGCGTGCGTCACCTGCGTAAAGCCCGCGATGGGCTCCCCCCCGACCCGGCGCGTCGGGCTGTTCGGATCGTCGAGTTCCGGGTGCGCCGCCTCGAGCGCGGCCAACTCAGCGAGCAGCCGATCAAACTCGCCGTCCGACATCATCGGCGCGTGATCGGTGTAGTACGCGCGGTTGGCGTGGTGGAGGAGTTCGCGGAGTTCCGTGATTCGCGTGTGCGCGGCAGAGGGCATACTCAAAGGGTATCTGAACGCCCGTCA
>JBMOHX010000226.1:0-6380 GCA_049317625.1 Phycisphaerales bacterium | reverse complement strand
CGATCTCCCCCGAATGGGAAGCCCTCTTCAAGGCCGGCGTCGCCTGCCACGACGACCCCGACGGGACCATCTACCCCTCGTTCGAAGCCGTGAAGGCGCACTACTTCCGTGCCACCGACGCCGCGATCGAGAAGCTTGGTACAATCGGCGACGACGTTCTCATCCGCGAGCCCGCCGAAGAGCGGCTGCGGTCGAGATTCCCGACGGTGGGGTCGATGCTCAACTTCCTGCTCATCGGACACACGAGCATGCACATGGGACAGCTCTCCACCTGGAGACGCTGCATGGGCCTCGGGTCCGTCGAGTAGAATCTTGGATCAGCCGGTGGGGGAGTTGGAGGCCGGGGGCCCGGGCCGTCTCAGGGTCATTCACCGCACAGGAGTTCATCATGGCGACTATCAAGGGGCACGCGTACAACAGCGCTCGAAACCAACTCGTGAGTGCTGGAAGTAACTCCGCAAGGGCTTCCCACGTCAAGCATCCGCCGGACAAGAGCTTCCCCGACGACCACGGCAAGGCCTTGCTCCGCGAGGCCCGCGATGAGTTCCGCAACACCGACAAGGACCTGGAAGGCAACGTCTCCGGCATGACCCGCACCCACCACGACGCCATCCACGGCGCCGCCGGCAAGATGGGCATCGGAAGCTGGTAACTGACTCGGCATTCGCGGCAGAGCCGCGGCCGTACGCCAGACTCACCGCCGCTCGAGCCCCTCGCTCGAGCGGCGTGCTTTTTTCGCACCGACTCAGCCCCTCACAAACGGGTTCGACGTGCGTTCCTTCCCGATCGTCGTCTCAGGCCCATGACCCGGCAGCACCCGCGTCTCGCCCGGCAGCGCGTAGAGCTTCTGCCGAATGCTCGAAAACAACAGGCCCTGGTCGCTGTTCGGGAAATCCGTCCGCCCCACCGAACCCGCGAAGAGCGCGTCTCCCGAGATCACAACACCCGCGCTCTCGCACCAGAACCCTACCCCACCGGGCGAGTGCCCCGGCACATGAATCACCCGCCATGCCGTCCCCGCTAGACTCAGCTCCTGCCCATCCGTCAGCCACTCATCCGCTTCGCCCGCAGAGACCGGAGGCGGGATGTACACACTTAGATTCAGTCCCGGGTCACCCAAAAAGCCCCGCTCCGCGCCGTGCAGGCACACCGGCCGACCTGGAAACCGCCGCCGAAACGCCTCCACCCCCGCCATGTGGTCCACGTGCGCATGCGTGAGCAACAGCCGAGACGGCTCCAGCCCCGCCGCGGCAACCTGCTCCAGCTCCCGCTCCGGGCTGAGCCCCAAGTCGATCAGCCAGCACTCGTTGACGCCTGGAAGGCTGACAAGATAGCAGTTCGTTTGGTACGGACCGGGGCTGAACACCCGGATCTCAGGCTGCGCGGGTCGGTCGAAAGCCCCGGGATTCGAGGGTTGAGTGCTCATGCGGATTCGCGATCGGCGTTAGACTAGGGCGGGGCCGGGCATGGAACGCCCCCAAAGTTAGGCCCCGCGAAGGAGCGAGCTATGCAAAGTCAACAGCCTTCTCTCGACCCGTCCGCATCCCGTGCCCGTCGGCCGCAGGGCCACGGTGCCGTGCTCTTCCTCCTCGGCGTCCTCTACGCCGTCGCGCTCGCCTTGTCCTTCACCCTCATCGCACGCCAGCACCTCGAACTCGGCGTCGTGGGGATCCTCCTGGTCCTCACCACCGCGCCCATCGCCTTCATCTCCGCGGTCATGCTCGTCGCCGGGGACAACGGCGCACTCGCCGCGAAGATGGACGACGTCGTACGGTCCATGCGCGAGATGAGCGGCCAGTCCGCACTCTCCGACGACGCACGCCGCATCCTGAACCGCGGCACAGAACGCGAGATCCTCTGCCGCGCCATCGAAGAAGACATCTCCGCCCAGAACTGGGACGCCGCGATGGTGCTCGTCCGCGAACTCGCCGACAACTTCGGGTACCGCCAGGACGCGGAGCAGTTCCGCCGACGCATCCAGCAGGCCTGCGCACAAACCCTCGAAGCCCAGGTCAACGAAGCCATCGCCTACCTCGACGGGCTCATCATCCAGCGCCGCTGGGACGACGCCTTCGCCGACGCCGCCCGGCTTCAGCGCCTGTACCCGGACTCCGCGCGTGTCGAGGGGCTCCGCAACCGAGTCAACCAGGCCCGCCTCTCCTACAAGGACGACCTGGAGCGCAAGTTCCTCGAAGCCACCAGCGAAGGCCGCGCAGACGAGGCCCTCTCGCTTCTCAAGGAACTCGACGGGTACCTCGGCCCGCAGGAGGCCGAGCCGCTCCGCGAACTCGCCCGCGGCGTCATCGGCAAGGCCCGCGAGAATCTCGGCGTCCGCTTCAAACTCGCCGTCCGCGACCGCCGCTGGCGCGAGGCCGCCGCGGCGGGTGAGCAGATCATCCGCGACTTCCCGAACACGCGCATGGCCGCGGAAGTACGGGAAGTCATCGATGGGGTGAGATCCCGGGCTACGCAGGCGGGCTAACCGCGCGACCGGTCGTAACCTCCGGGACCCCAGTCGGTATACTGGGCAGCGGCTGCTCCCGGTCCACCGATCTCCTTTCTGAAGCGAGGTTCAGATGTTGAACGTTCGTGCGTTCGTTCTTGCGTTCGGCCTGCTCTCCGCTGCCTCTTGCGTCGTGGCGTCCGCGCAAGACAAGAAAATCCCCGACGAGTGGTTCTACGACGGTGCCAAACGCCCCGCGCCGCTGAAGCAGCTCGAGGGCAAGGCCGCGCCTGAGATCAAGGCCGCGGCATGGATCGGCACCGAGGTGAAGCTCGCGGACCTGAAGGGCAAGGTCGTCGTGGTGGACTTCTGGGCCACCTGGTGCGGGCCGTGCATGGCGTCCATCCCGCACAATGTGGAGATGGTCGACAAGTACAAGGACAAGCCCTTCGCGTTCGTCGGCGTGCACGACGGCAACAGCGGTTGGCAGGACGCGCCCAAGACCGTCAAAGACAAGAAGATCAACTACCCCGTCGCCAAGGACAGCGGCGAGTCGGTGAAATCGTACAACCTGCAGTTCTGGCCGACTTACGTGGTGGTTGATCACAAGGGCATCGTGCGTGCCGCGGGCCTCACCCCCGACCGCGTCGACGACGTCGTGGAACTGCTCCTCGCGGACGTGCCCGCCGGCAGCGGCGCTTCCGCCGCCAGCGGCAACCCGGTCGAGTGGTACTTCGGAGGCGATGACCGTTCCGAGTGGCTCAAGGCGCTCGAAGGCAAGGACTTCCCGGCCATCAAGAGCGAGGAGTGGTACGGCAAGGCGACCACCGAAGACGAGCGGAAGGGCAAGGTGCGGGTTGTGCACTTCTTTCTGCCGACCAGCACCCTGGGCATGAAGCAGCTCGAGCAGATGAAGCCCGTCGCGGACGAGTTCGCCTCCGCGGGCGTGGTCGTGATGGGCGTGTGCAGCACGAAAGCCAAGTGGGAAGAGTCGAAGGCCAAGCTCGAAACCGCCAAGATCGCCGTACCCGTTGTGCGGGACGCGCCCACGAAGTCGCCGCAGGGTCGCGCGCTCACGGGCGAGCTCGCGGAGCAGCTCGAAGTCCGCCTCGGCACGACGATGGTGATCGACCGCAAGGGCAAGGTCCGCGCCGCCGGCGTGAAGCCGGAGAAGCTGAAAGAAATCGTGACCAAGCTGCTCGCGGAGGTCGAGTAGCCCCAAGGCCCTGTTGCGGCGCGCCGGCCGTACACGTTCCAAGACTTACCTCTCAACCGACCCAGCGAGCCCCGATCCCACTATGACGACCCAAACCCTTCGCGATCCGACCGTCAGCCTCTGCCCTTTCGCCGACACCGTCCGCACGCACGTCGCGAAGACTGTCGTCGGGCAGCAGGTCGTCGTCGAACGTGTGCTCATCGCGCTGCTCACCGGCGGTCACCTGCTCCTCGAGGGCGTGCCCGGAATCGCCAAAACCCTGCTGGTGCAATCCGTCGCACGGTCGATTGACCTCAAGTTCGCACGCGTGCAGTTCACCATCGACCTCCTCCCCTCGGACATCGTCGGCTCCGAGATCCTCGACCAGAAGGTCGGCGAGTTCCGCGTGCACAAGGGCCCGATCTTCACGAACCTCCTCCTCGCCGACGAGATCAACCGCGCATCTCCCAAGGTGCAGTCGGCGCTCCTCGAAGCGATGCAGGAACGCAAGGTCTCGATCGGCGATACGACCCACGAACTGCCGGCGCCCTTCCTCGTGATCGCCACGCAGAACCCGGTCGAGCAGGCCGGTACGTTTGAACTCCCAGAAGCTCAGCTCGACCGGTTCATGCTCCGGCACCGGCTCACCTACCCCACGCCGACCGAAGAGGCCGAGGTCGTCCGTCGCAGCCTTCAGCTCAAGCTCAAGCGTCAGGGCGACGGCGCGGTCCCGATGTCTGCCTTCGACGCCATCGACGACAGCCGCAAGCTCCATGTCCGTGACCTCTCCGACGCGATGGCCTCGGTTCAGAAGGTCCACGTCAGCGATGTGTTCATCCGCGATTGCGTCGAGCTCGTCAACCTCACGCGGTCTTGCGACGACATCGAACTCGGGTGCAGCCCCCGCGCGGTGCTCGCCCTCGTGCACGCATCAAGAGCCCGCGCGTTCATCCACGGCCGCGACTACACGATCCCCGAGGACTTCTTCGCCCTCTCCGAGGACGTGATCCTCCACCGCATGCGACTCACCTACGACGCGCTCGCCTCGGGCAAACGCCCCGAGCAGGTGCTCGCCTCGCTTATGCGGTCCCTCGCATGATCGCCGTCGAAGACCAAATGCTGCGTCCGCCCGACCAGCTCGCCCGCGGCGACTTCGAAATGGTCGTGCGCAAGCTCGCCGACGACCTTGCCTTCGGCATGGACGTCTCTCGCTTCATCGGCTCGGGCCTCGAGTACGCCAAGTCCCGGCCGTACTCCCCCGGCGACACCATGAAGATGTTCGACTGGAAGATCACCGCCCGCACCGGCAAGCCCTTCGTCAAACAGTACGAAACGCTCAAACGCACCACGTTCTACCTCGTCCTCGATACCTCGGCCTCGATGTCCGTCTCTTCGACCGCCGTGAGCAAGCACGACGTCGCGGTGTGGGTGGCCTCCGCCGTTGGCCTCATCGCGCAGCGCCACATGAGCCCCGTCGCCGTCGTCGGCGCGGGCGAGCGAGAGACCCGCGTCGACCCCAGCCTGCGCCGCAGCGACCTCTGGCGCTCCATCGAACCCCTCCGCGCCCACCAGCTCGCCGAAAGCACGCGTCTCTCGGAACGCCTGATCGATCTCGACATCCGCGCCAGCCGCGCGAGCGTCGTGCTTGTCCTCAGCGACCTCCACGATCCCAACTCCACCGCGGCCCTCCGCCGCGCTGCGCAGCGCCACGACGTCATCGCCATCCACCTCACCGACCCCGCGGAACTCGGCCGCCTCGGCGCGGGTTTCTTCCGCGGCCAAGAGGCCGAAACCGGTACCTCGTTCCTCGCGACAGGCCGAACCAAGTGGCCGGCGCAGGGCGAACTCGCCTCCGAGCTGGCCCGGAGCGGCGTGAGCTACCTCCGCCTCCAAACCGACCGTTCCTTCATCGGCCCACTCCGCCACTTCCTCGCGACCCGCCCGAGCGTGTCGGGAGGGCGCGGATGATCACCGCCACCGCCGCGATTCTGGTCGCCTCCCTCGCGTCTCAGCCAGAGCCCGTCACCGTCGCGCGCGGGCTCACCGGCACCATCCGCTTCGAGTACAAGGGCACCGCCCTCCGCGCCAAGCAGAACCAGACGCTCACCAACCCCGTTGTCGTGCGCCTCAACGGCGATGCTGGTGCCTACCGCCTCGAGTTCATCGGCGCAGTCGCGGGCAAGTTCGATCTCCGCGAGTACCTCGAAGCCGTCGACGGCCCACTCCCGACCGACGTTCCGCCGCTCGCGGTGAGCGTCGTGACCCAGCTCCCCCCGAACCACGGCACCGATGTCTTCGAAGGCGACTCACGCGGCTTTTCGTTCGAGGCCCACTACTTCACCGCCCTCTGGGTGCTTGGTGCCGCTTGGATCGCGATCCCCGCGGTGATCGCCGCGCGTCGAGCTCTCCGCCGACCCCCGCCCGCGCCGGTCGTCGTCGCCCACCCGGCTCCGTCGCTCGCCGATCAACTCCGCGAACTCGTGCTCCGCGCCGTCGCCGGCAGCCTCAGCATCGCCGAGCAAGGGAAGTTGGAACTCCTGCTCCTCACGCACTGGCGCGAACGCCTCTCGTTGCAAGCCCTCTCAGTCCCCGAGGCCGTTACACGCTTGAGGTCCGACGCCACCGCGGGCCGCCTCCTGCGCGAGGTCGAGCGCTGGCTGCACGCCGCGCCCAGCCCCGCCGCGGTCCCGGAGTCCCGGCTGCAGGAGCTGCTCGCCCCGTACCTCGACGCGCCTGCCATCG
>JBMOHX010000225.1:0-6385 GCA_049317625.1 Phycisphaerales bacterium | reverse complement strand
GGCCTGGAGGAACTTGACGGGATCGACGAACTGCCAGTGCAGGTGCGAGGGGTCGAAGTTGAACCCGAAGGCCTTGCGCAGCTTCACCGCGCCCAGCGCGAGCTTGGCGGTGTGGATGTCGTACGCGATCTCTGTCGGGTGTACTTCGAGGGCGAAGCGCACACCGACCTTGTCGAACTCGTCGAAAATCGGGTTCCACCGGTCGGCGAAGTCCTTGAACCCCGCGTCGATCTCCGCCTGCGAAGTCGGCGGGAAGAAGTACAGCTTGTGCCAGATCGACGAGCCCGTGAACCCGTTGACGACCTTGACCCCGAGCGTCGCCGCGGCACGCGCGGTGTTCTTCATTTCCATGGCCGCGCGGTGCCGGACCATCTCCGGGTCACCCTCGCCCCACACGTGCTCGGGGAGGATCGACCGGTGTCGCTCGTCGATCAAGTCGCAGACGGCCTGTCCCACGAGGTGGTTGCTGATGGCGTAGACCTTCAGGCCGTGCTTCGCGAGCAGATCATGCCGCGACTTGCAGTAGCCATCCTCGCTGAGAGCGCGATCGACCTCGAAGTGGTCGCCCCAGCAGGCGAGTTCGAGGCCGTCGTACCCCATCTCGCGTGCGAGGGGCGCGAGCTTCTCGAGGGGCATGTCGGCCCATTGACCGGTGAAGAGCGTGACAGGGCGTGGCATAAGAGGCTCCTAAGCGGGTGCGCTCCGCATGGTACCGCGCATCCCCGCCGTCTTGCTCGCGACCCTCGGGAGGTCGCCGCCCCCGCGCCGCTTCTCGTCTCTCCACGCGGGCGCGAAGATCTTGTATAGTGGCGGCCCCGCCACGAATCGGTGGCGGGTTGGGAGACCCTCGCATGACCACAGCGCCCGCCACCCCTTTGCTGACCGCTCGATTGAGCGTGATGATGTTCCTGCAGTTCTTTGTGTGGGGGGGGTGGTACGTCTCCCAGACAGGCTTCATGAACGACCAACAGATGGGGGGGCTTACGTCGGCCGCGTATTCGGTCGGCCCCATCGCGGCGATTCTGTCACCCATCCTGCTGGGGATGATCGCTGACCGGTTCTTTGCCACCGAGCGGGTTCTGGCGGTGCTGCATGTCATCGGGGGGATCGCCCTCTGCGCTGCGCCCCGGTTCGCGAGTGCGTTCGACCCCACGACGGGTGGTTCCGCATTTCTCCACCCGTACATCATCGCTCTCGCGGTACACATGCTGTGCTACATGCCCACCCTGGGTCTCACCACCAGCCTGTCGATGACTCACCTCAGCGACGCTGAGAAGCAGTTTCCAAGGATTCGCGTTTGGGGAACTATCGGGTGGATCGCGGCAAACATTGTGGTCGGCGGGAATCTTAAGACCTGGGGACTCGACGTAACTTGGATCGCAACTGGCGACAAATCGGCGTTGCAGTACTACATCGCCGGCGGCGCCGGAATCCTGCTCGGCCTGTTCGCCCTCTCACTTCCCCGTACCCCACCGCCGCTCGCCGGAAAGTCCGTTTCAGTGCGTGAACTGCTCGGCTTGGATGCGCTCTCGCTGCTTGCGAAGCCGAGCTACCTGGTTTTCGTCCTGTGCTCGTTCCTCCTTTGCATCCCCTTGGCCGGCTACTACAACTGCGCCCGGAACTTCGTTGAGTTTACCGGATACAAGAATCCGACTCTTACCATGACTTTCGGGCAAATCTCGGAGATTGTCTTCATGGTGATCATGCCGTTCTGCTTCGCCCGCTTGGGGGTGAAGTGGATGCTCGCGGTGGGAATGCTGGCCTGGGTCGCCAGATACGGACTCTTCACAGCCGCCGCCGACGACCACATCAAGTGGATGGTCCTGGCGGGCATCGTGCTCCACGGGGTGTGCTACGACTTCTTCTTCGTCACCGGCATGGTGTACGCGGAACAGTCGGCCCCTCGGGCGATCCGGGGGCAATCCCAGTCGTTCCTCGTGCTGGTGACTCAGGGGCTCGGGATGCTCGTCGGTGCCCAGGCCTTTGGCAAACTGGTCACCCACTTCACCACCGGCCCCAACGACGCGCAGGTCATCGACTGGAAAATGGTCTGGCTCGTCCCCGCCGGCTTCGCCGCCCTCATCATGCTGGTCTTCATCGCGCTCTTCAAGGACAAACAGGCCGCCGACGCCAAAGCCGCGGCTTGACCCACAAGCAGAAACCGGGGCTTTGCTCCCCACCGATTTTCGTGTACGCTAATCCGGAGCGTTCCGGGAACGCCTTTTAGGAGATCCGATGACTTCTCAACCCCCCACCGTCTCGCTCGGCCTCGACCGTGGCCGCCGCTCCTTCCTCGCCACCACCGCACTCCTCGCCGGCGCCGGTGCCGTTATGGCGAGCGCGGGCACCGCGAGCGCCCGCACCGCTCAGCCCGGAACAAAGGCCAAGCCCCGGATCCCCCTCAAGGACGGTGAAACCATCCGCATGGGCGTCATCGGCACCGGCGGCATGGGCACCGGCCACTGCAACGCCTTCGCGAACCTCAACGTGAAGCGCAACGCCAACGTCCAGATCGTCGCGATCGCCGATCCGTGGCCCCGCAACCTCGACAACGCCCACAAGAAGCTCACCGAAGAGTGGCAGAAGGGCGTCGAGGTCGCCAAGTACAACGACTACAAGGAACTCCTCGCCCGCCAGGACATCCACGGCGTGCTCATCGCCAGCCCCGAGCACTGGCACGGGCAGCACGCGATCGACGCGCTGCTCGCCGGCAAGGACGTCTACTGCGAGAAGCCGATGACGCTCAACCTGGATGACGCCGTCGCTCTCCACAAGACCGTCGAGGCCAACCCCGAGCTCATCCTCCAGGTGGGCACCCAGAAGAACGCCCTCCCCAGCTACAACGAGGCCCGCAAGTGGATCAAGGAAGGCCTCATCGGCACCCCCACCTGCAGCCAGACCAGCTACTGCCGCAACACCCCCAGCGGCGAATGGAACTACTACCACGTCGACGAAAGCTGGAAGGCCGGCAAGGACGTTGACTGGGAGAAGTGGTGCGGCCCCATGGGCTCCCAGCCCTTCGACCCATACCTCCTCAACCGCTGGCGCCGCTACCGCAAGGCCAGCACGGGCATCATCGGTGACCTCCTGGTCCACGTCATGACCCCCCTCATGGTCGCCATGGACCAGGGCTGGCCCGTCCGCGTTACCGCCAGCGGCGGTCACCTCGTCGACAAGAAGATGGAAAACCACGACACCCTCAACTTGCTCGTGGAGTTCGAGACCGGCCACCAGATGATCGTCATGGGCGCCACCAACAACGACACCGGCCTCACGCCGATGATCCGCGGCCCAAAGGGCAACATCGAAGTCACCGACGGCGCCCTCCGCTTCACCCCGCAGAAGCCCTACGCCGAGGAAGTCGAAGCCCGCAAGGCCGACCTCCCCAACATCGGCGACGACCAGGATCAGCACCGCATGAACTGGATGGAGTGCGTCCGCACCCGCAAGCAGCCCTTCTCCAACTCCGAGATGGGCCTCAAAGTCATGGTGATCGTCGACCTCGCCACCCGCTCCCTCTGGGACGGCGGCGTATGGACCTTTGATCCCAAGACCCTCGCGGCCCGCCGCACGTGATCGATCCGGCGCCCGCGGCCGATCGCCCGAATCCTGTCCCCTCCGCCCGCTTCGCATGCGACGCGATGGCCACTCGCTTCGAGTTCATCCTCGAAGGCGAGGACGCCTCGCGCCTCCGCGCTGCGGCAGAGGATGCCATCGAAGAGGTTCACCTCTGGCACCGACGCCTCTCGGCCTTTGAACCCGGGAGCGATGTCTCACGCATCAACGCCAACGCCGCGGCCAGCCCGGTCCGCGTCGACTCCGAGCTCTTCGCGCTGCTCTCCCTTTGCCAGCGGCTCTGGGAGATCACCGGCGGGGCGTTCGACCCCGCGATCGGCGCGGCGATGAAGGCCGGAGGCTTCCGAGGCGCTCCAAGCACCACGGAGGCCCGCGCCGCCGCGAACTCCGCGACCGGATTCCGGCACGTGAGTCTGGACGCCGCAAATCGCACGGTCCGCTTCGATCGCGAGGGCATCGCCCTCGATCTCGGGGCGATCGGGAAGGGCTGGGCGCTCGACCGGGCCGCCGAACGGCTTCGGGAGGCCGGCATCGCCGCGGCGTTCCTGCACGGGGGCACCAGCAGCGCCGTGGCGTTCGGCCCGCCGGGTTCGGCCGGCTGGCGAGTTGCGATCAGCCGCGAAACGGGCTCGCCTCTGGTTGAGCTCGTCAACGGCGGGCTCGGAGTTTCGTCCCCGCGCGGCAGAGTCGTAGAGGGCCGGGGCCACGTGCTGGATCCACGGACCGGCGACTCCGTGTCGGGTCTGCTGGTCGCAGCGGTGGCGACTGGCACAGGGGCGGAGGCCGACGGGCTCTCCACCGCGCTGCTGGTCGACGGCCCGGAGGCCCCGTGGATCCCAGAAGGGGTCGGGGCAATGACCTTGAGCGCGGAACACGAAGCGGCTTGGCGCATCCGACCCGCGTCGGCTACGCTGATCGGCCCAGACTCGTGGGCGATCCGCCCCGCATGAACCAGGAGTACGCCAGGTGAGCTTTGACCTTGAACGTCGTCAGTTTCTCGCCGCCGCGGGCGGAGTCGCAGCGCTCACCCTTTTGCCGGACGAACTGCCCGCGGCCCCGATCGTGGGCGAGCCGCTGCGGATCGGGCTTGTGGGCGGCGGCAAGCAAGGCCGGAACATCATCACCGAGCTCGCGAAGTTCGAGGGGTGCAAGGTCGTCGCCGTGTGCGACATCGATGCGCAGCGCCTCAACTCGGCCAAGGGCCGCGCGGAGGGCGCGCAGGCGTTCGAGTCACACAAGGCGATGCTCGATGGGATGAAGGACCTCAGCGCCGTCATCATCGCGACCCCGACCCACACCCACGCGGGCATCGCGCTCGACGCCATCAGCGCAGGCAAGCACGTCTATTGCGAGGCACCCCTCGCCCACACCATCGAAGACGCGAAGGCGATCGCCAAGGCCGCCGCGGGCGTGAAGTCGGTGTTCGCCGTGGGCCACGAAGGCCGCAGCAACCCCGTCTACGGGCTGGCCCGCAAGTTCTTCAAGACCGACGCCTTCAAGGACACGGTCTCGATGCGAGCCCAGTTCAACCAGAAGACGTCGTGGCGCGTCGGCGCCGCTTCGGCCGACCGTGAAGCGGCCCTCAACTGGCGCCTCGACAAGAGCCTCTCCACCGGCATCATGGGCGAGATCGGCTCGCACCAGCTCGACGTCGTCCACTGGTACACCGGAAGGCACCCCGTCAAAGTCCGCGGCAGCGGCATGATCGCGCTGCACAACGACGGCCGCGAAATCCCCGACACCATCCTCGCGGAGTTCACCTTCGCCGACGCGACCAAGTTCATCTACTCCGCGACGCTGGCCAACTCCTACGAAGGCAAGTACGAGGTCTTCCACGGCTCGAACTCGGCCATCAAGCTCGCGTGGACCCACGCCTGGATGTTCAAGGAAGCCGATGCGCCGACCCAGGGCTGGGAGGTCTACGCGAACCGGCAGCAGATCTTGAACGACGTCGGCATCACGCTGATCGCGGATGCCACACAGCTCGCGAGCCAGGGCAAACTGAAGGACGGCGTCGGCCTTCCTTACTCTTCGCTGTACTACGGCCTTTCGGACTTCATCAAGTCCGTCGCCGAGGGCAAGGCCGTCGCAACCTCCGCGGAGGAAGGCATGCGCACCGCGATCGTGTCGATCCTGGCGAACCAGGCGATTGCTTCCGGAACCGAGGTCGCGATCCCCGCCGACCTGCTCAAGGGAGCCTGACCTATGGCGTGCGAACCTTTCCCCGGGCCGAAGCTGCGCGACTTCGGACTCTTCGGCAGACTCGGTTTGCTCTGCCTGATCGCGGTGTTCGGCGGCGGTCTCGTGACCTCCGCCCTGCACATGTACAACAAGCACCACAAACGCGACGACCAGCCCAAGCTCACACTCACCGACGTCAAGGGCGTCTACCACGGCGTGAAGTCGGAGCCGCTGCTCAAGTCCGCGCTCGACCGCAAGCACCCCGAGACGCTGAAGCAGGCCGAGATCGACGTCCTCCGCAAATGGCTGGAATCAGGCCGCATCATCGAGGACATCGACAACATCGACCTCGGCGACGCCTCGCCGCGCGAGATCCTCGCCTCGTGCGTGAGCTGCCACTCGAGCGCCGCGGCCTCTCGTGAACCCGACGCCGCGAAAATCCCCCTTGACACCATCGAGGGCATCAAGGCGGCCGCGTTCTCGCGCGAGGTTCAGCCCAACGACATCAAGATCCTCGCGGCGAGCACGCACGCGCACGCCCTCAGCCTCGCCGCCATGAGCGTCTCGATCGGCCTCCTCGTCATGATGACCACCTGGCGCCGGAGCCTCGTGGAACTCTGCTGGTTCG
>JBMOHX010000224.1:0-6387 GCA_049317625.1 Phycisphaerales bacterium | reverse complement strand
CGGGCCTCGGCGGTGTAGGTCTTGTCGCCGACGAAGGAGACCGAGCCGAAACTGAAGGCGGTCTTGGTGTCGGCGTCGCGGCCCTTCCAGGTGCCGACGATCTTCGGCGAAGAGCAGCCGGAGAGGGTGATCGCGAGGAGGGTGGAGGCGAGGACGGCGACTTTGTTCATGGGGGCACCTTCGAGTTCGGCCGGAGCGTGCGCGGCCTTGGGATGCTATGCGGGGGCCTCGGGGCGGGACGCCCCGGGACACTCTTGGGCCGGGGGCCCAAGCTACGGCGGGCCCCAGCCGCGGACTCTCGGTATGCTGGCGCGCATGACGAATGGACAAACAACGCGGCGGGAGTTCATCCGGGGTGCGACTGCGAGCCTTGCTGGGGCGGCGGTCTTTGGGATGCCTCGAGTGGCGCGGGCGCGGGGTGCTGGGGCGCGCAGCGAGACGAAGCTCCGGGTGCTCTCGATCGGGGTGATCGGGACCATCGGCGGCACGGACCGCAAGAAGATCTCGGAGCACGCTCTGGTCGAGATGGTCGGGCTTTGCGATATCGACTCGAACGCGCTCGCGGAAGCCGCGAAGGACCATCCGGGGGCGTTTACTTGCGAGGACTATCGCGAGGCGTTCGACAAGCACGGCGAGAAGTTCGACGGCGTGATCGTCGCGACCCCCGACCACTCGCACTGCGCGATCATGACGATGGCGCTGTCGCGCGGCAAGCACGTCTACGGGCAGAAGCCGCTGGTGCAGCAGCTGGAGGAGCTGGACGTGCTCGGGCGCGCTGCAAAGGCACGTCCCAAACTCGTGACGCAGACGGGCGCGCAGCGGATCGAGCACGCGCCGCGTCGCGCGGCGGTCGACATCCTCAAGAGCGGCGGACTCGGGCGGGTTGTCGAAGTGCACGTCGCCTTCGGCGGCGGGGCTCTGGCCGGCGGTCATTACTTCGCCGATGGCAAACTCGGCGAGCCGGTCCAGCCGCCGGAGGGGTTCAATTACGACCTCTGGCTGAACGGTGCAGCGGAGGAGCCGTGCCGGCCGAACATGGTGCAGCGGCAGTGGCGGAGCTGGTGGAAGTACGGCGGCGGGCAGATCACCGACTGGGTGGTGCACCTGACGGACGTGGTGTTCTACGCCTTCCCGGAGTTGCAGAGCCCCATGCGGGTGTGCTCGCGAACGCCGTCGAAGGACCTCTCTCACTTCCACGCGGACCGGGTGCTGTCGACGGTGACGTACCAGGTCAACAGCGACAAGTTCGCGAACTCCACCTGCAACTTCTACTTCTACGACACCAACATGAAACCCGACCGCGCCCAGCTCGGGATCGGCGAGGGCGAGTGGCCGGGCGGGATCTTCACCATCGTCGTGTGCGAGGGCGGGACGCTCGTGCTCGCGCCGGAGGGGCCGCTCGAGATCTGGCGCGAGGGGCAGAAGACCGACGGCATGCAGTGGCCGGGGCTGCCGGCGTACGAGTCGTTCAACCACTGGCACGCGTGGGTGGACAAAGCGCTCGGGAAAGACACCCCGCACTTGTGGATGCCGTTCGACACGGGGCTGCGTTGTACCGAGCCGGGGTTGCTCGCGGTCAAGGCCGCGAAGTTCCCCGGTCAGGTGCTGGAGTGGGACCGCGCGAGCCTGAGGTTTACGAACCACTTCGGCGCGACCAAGACTCTGGTGCGGCGCGAGTATCGAAAGGGGTTCGAGCCGGTCAAAGTGACGTGACCGGCGCCCGGACGCCGGTCAGGCCTCGCTGAAGAACCCGCCGCCCATGTCCTGCAGCTTTCCGGCGCGCACCAGGGCCTGCCAGATCGCGTCGGGGAAGCCGTCGGGTGGCTGCATGGCGTCCACCTTCGAGCGCCGGCCGCCCGAGGTGTACCGGCCCCCTAGTTTGGACTCGTCCGCCAGCCGCGTGACTTTCAGCCGCTTGTTAAACGCGCGGAAGGCCGCGTCGAGTTCGTCCGCGGTGAACTCCGGGAGCGGGGCGGTCGTCGCGGCGACGACGCGGCCCTCGATCTTGTCGAGCAACGCTTCGAGGCCGTCGAGGTCTCGGGTGTCGGTGACCTTCTTGACGCGGTCGAGGTCGTTGGTGAGGCGTCCGAGGAGTCGGGCGGCCAGCGCCCAGTTCTCCGCGGCGTTGCCCTTGTTCTTCCTGAGATCTACGGCGACTGAACGGGCTTTTTCGATGACGTTCATGCCGAAGGATACCTGGTTGGCGAGGCACACGCTCCTCGTGCAACTGGTCGGGCGATGCGGTTCTTCTTCTACGGGAGTGGTGCCGTCACCGTGTAGACGATGCGAAGACCGTGCAGGATCGGCGGGTTTGGGTTGGTGATCGTCGGGCGGAAGTCGACCTTCACCACGTACGCGAAGGTGTTGTTGTCGACCGTCGCGCCCGCGATAACGCTGTCGGTAAAGGTCCGTGTGCCGGCGACGTTGCCAGAGGTCGTCACCGTCGCCATCGTGCTCCCCGCCGATCCGTCTACGCCCCGGCGCAGAAGCGAACTGACAAGGTCCGTGTTGCTGGCGTCTTCAACGTGAGCGTGCAAGGCGGTCACGATCGCGCCATGAGGAAGGTACACGGGGGCGTACACCGACTTGTCCGATCCAGCGACCGCGACAAAGCTGACGCTCACGTCGTCGACCGTCACGTCGCCGGCCGATGTGTTGCCGTTGAAGGGATAGAACGCCATCATCGGGACCGAGAGCGTCCGTGTCGCGGGATCGATGACGACAGAGGCCGCGGCGAGTTGACCCCCGATTGTCGCGGCGCCCGTGACGTTGAAGTCCCCGCCCACGTTCAGCTTCGCCGTCGCCAGGGGCGTTGCCCCGATGCCCACGTTCGTGGCGATGACCACCGCTGCACCGCCCGTGACCTTGAAGAGCGACAGCGGGTCCGAAACCAGTTCGACGCTGCCGACCGCGTTGTTGGCGATGTCCGCCGCGGTGAGCGAGTTGTCAAACACCATCGCGCTGGTGATGCCGCCGTCGGAAACGCTGAAGACAGTACCGGTCAGCAGGAGCCCAGCGCCCGCTGAGTAGGTCGTGTTGGTATCGGTGTCGATGTCGGTGCCGGGGGCCCACGTTGTGCCGGTGAACTTCAGCACCTGGCCCGTCGTCGCACCCGAGGTATCGCGGCCGGTTCCGCCCCGCGCGATGCTCAGTACGCCGCTGGAGATGTTCGCGGCGTTCAGGGAGGTGATCGCGGCGCCCGAACCCGTGAAGGTACCCGAGAACGCGTTGGAAGCGTTGACCATCGAGACGGCGCTCGCGTAGGTTCCCGTCAGCGCGGCGCCGGGAAGCGCGCCGGTGTGGTTCGAACGCTGCAGCAGCGAGCCCGACGTCTGGCCGTTCAGCAACAGACTCTCCCGCGAGGTGGTGGCGAAGGTTGCGAACGGGGCCAGCGTGATCTCCTGGCGAGGCACGAGCGTGGCGAAGCCGCCGGGAACGGTGCAATCAAGGCCGTTGTCGGTCCGGACCGAGAGCTCCACGAACAACGCCGCCGCGGTGCCGGTGAAGACCGGCCCGAAGTCGAGCCGCGTCGTGAACCGGCCGTTGTTCACGACGACGTTGTCGCGGCACACCGTTGGGCCGATCTGCAAAGTTGGCTGCAGTGCGTCGAAGAGTTTGAACTCGAAGTCGAAGACGCCATTCGCCGGCACCGAGGCCTGCGTGAGCTCGCCTTGGTAGGTGAACGAGGTGGACTGAGCCCAGGCCCGAGTCGCGCCAAGCGCGGCGATCACGACGGCGATGATTGGAAAGAGTGAGTTGGGTCGAAGAGAGTTCCGCAAGGCCGGCTCCTCGTGATTGGGGCGCATCGGATCCGTATGCCGCGGACTGCGGAGGGATTCGCGCCGAGCGCATCCTACTTGCGACTCGTGGGTGCTACAAGGGAGAGAAGCGTGCGCGGTGTCGCAACGACACTGAGTCGCCCCGATAACGGTCGGGAAGGGTCAGAGCGAACAGGGACGCCGACTACGCGTGAGCCGCGGCTTCGCGGTTCTTGACGCCCTGAAGCAGGTACTCGATGACGTCCGCCGCGGTGTACGTGGTCTCGCCGGGCTTGAGGAAGCGGGCGACTTCGGCCGCATCATCGCCGGAGGTCACGAGCGGGAGTTCGTCGTGGTCGCCGCGGCGTTGGGCCATACCGATGTTGGCCATGAGGGCGTTGCAGACGCAGAGGCGGCCTTGGGTATCGGTTTCGGTGCCGTGCTTTTTGACGTAGTCCTCGATGGGCTCCGCGGGGCAACGCCAGCCGAGGGTGCCATCTTCCTTCTTGTAGGCGTGGCGCAAGTATCCGAGATCGCAGATGCGGGAACGCTCGGCGACGATCTTGGGGTCGGAGAGCGTGCCGTCCAGTCGGAGGACTTTGAACGGGAAGCCGGTGGGTGACGCGACGGGGTCGGTGAAGACGCGCACCGCGCCGGCTCGGCTCAGTTCGAGAACCTGCTGCTTGAGCTCGGTGCCGAGGCCGGACTCCTCGCAGTACGCGAAGGCGGTTCCCACCTGCACGCCAGCGGCACCGGCCTCGAGCGCCTCGACCAATCGCTCCGGGCGGGCGTAAGAACCCGCGAGCCAGAACGGGAGTCCCAACGCGCGGATCGCGGCGAGGTCGGCCACGTCGCGCTCGCCGTAGATCGGCTCGCCCTCGGCGGTCAGTCGGACCTGGCCTCGCGGCGGGGCGTTGTGCCCGCCGGCCGTGGGGCCTTCGATGATGAAGCCGTCCACTCGACCGCTGGCCTTCTTGGCGAGCATGGTGGCGAGGGTGGCAGAAGAAACGATGGCGTAGAAGTCAGGGCGGTGGAGCGCCTTGGGGGCGGGTGTGCCTTCAGGCCAGAGGCCGGCCGGGTCGAACTTCGTGGTGTGGCGTTCGCCGGGGGCAGCGCCTTGGACGTCGATCGCCAGCTCGACCGGTTGGCCCTCGGCCAGTCGGTCGAGGATGCCGGGGATGGCTCGCGGGATGCCAGCGCCCATGAGCACGCACGAGACGCCTGCGAGCATCACGCCGTAAATCGACGGAAGGGTGGGGAGCTGGATCTTCTCGAGGAAGTTCACGCCGACCGGGCCGGAGTGGCCCTCTCGCGCGAGGAAGACTTCGACGAAGTTGCTGGCGACGAGGAGCTCCTCCGCTGCGCGGGATGGCACCATGCTCGGCATCGGCTTGGCGACGAAGGAAGCTTCCGCGGCTTTGCCGTCGCGGACGAAGTAGCGATCAAGGATGCGTTTGGCGACGCCCGGGATCGGGAAGTGCTCGAGGGCGCGCCGGACGCACCCCTCGGGATCGCCGAGTTGCAACCTGCGCGCCATGGAGACGTCGAGTGCCGTACCGGAAATAACGCCGAGTTGTCCCGCGCTAGAGACCGCTCGCGCCAGTCGCCAGTTTGAAACCCCGACACCCATGCCGCCTTGGATAATCACCGGGAGCTTGCCCGTTTGCATTGCTGGACTGTACGCCCGCTGAGGACCGGGCCGAGCGGTCGGGGAGTGAGTTCGGGTGGAATTCTGGGAGCGAGCAACTCGATGGGCGTGAGGGCGGTGAACCAGGACAGCGTCCTTTGATTGAGGACCGAAGAGGGTGTGAAACGCTTTCGCGCGTGGTGGAGCGGAAGAGCAGCGCTTGGCGGGGGGGAGCCTGCGAACTCCGGGATGATGTGGAGAAAAGCAAAGGCCCCCGCCGTTGGGCGGGGGCCGAGGAGAAGAACCGGAATGAGGCGGACGTCGCCGCGGGGCCGCTGATCAGCAGCCGGGGGTGCCGACGCCGCCGGCGTCCCACATGCTGAAGAAGGAGATCACGTCGTCGCCGTCGACACCGTTGTCGCGGTTCACGTCGCCGCAGGCGTTGTTGGAGTCCCACGCGCCGAAGAAGCCGATCACGTCATCGCCGTCGATGCCGCCGTCGTTGTTGAAGTCGGCGAAGCAGTTGTCGTTCTGCCAAGCGCAGGTGGGCGGGACATTGAGGCTGACCGCGAGGGTGCCGGAGCCGGAAGCCCCGTTGGCGCCGCCCAGGCGGATGGTGTAGTTGACGCCGCTGGTGACGGGGATGGAGACCGAGGCGTCGTCGCCGCAGGAGTTCTCAGAGCAGCCCAGGAGGCGGGCCTCGAAGTTGGTGCAACCCGAGGCGTTGTAGATGGCCAGGCGGGAGTCGAAGTTCGCACCGCACGCGGCGACGGTGAGCGTGCCGGTGGCGGGGGCCGTGAAGGTGTACCAGATGTCGTTGCCGACGAGGGTGTCACCGACGAAGCTGCACGAGGCGTGAACGGGTCCGTCGCTGGTGGTGTCAACGGTGCTGAAGAGGTGGTTGCCGACGGTGATCGGGATGCGGGCCGAGCACGCGTCGTTGGCCGCGGGGGCCTGGCCGCCGCCGCCGGTGACGTTGATGGTGTAGTCACCGGTGGCGCC
>JBMOHX010000223.1:0-6456 GCA_049317625.1 Phycisphaerales bacterium | reverse complement strand
AGAACCGTGGTCAGCGATCGCCCCCGTTTCGTGAGGCGGTACTCCGTGCTACCCACACGCCGCTCCGAGGCGACCGCTTCGACCAGCCCGTCACCCCGCAGCTTCTCCAGCCGCGCGGCGAGGATGTTCGTCGCAATCCCCTCCGGCGACTCCAAGAAGTCCTGATAGTGCGACTTCCCGCAGAGCAGGTCGCGGATCACAAGCAGGCTCCACTTGTCGCCGAGCAGGTCAAGGGTGCACGCGACCGGGCACGGCGACCTCTTCTCGCTGTTGCGTTTCGCCACGGGAGCACTCCGGTCTCGCGGAACGCCGGGTCGGTCTCGCCCGGGGCCGCGAAAAATGAAGTGTACCGCAATCACTTGCATTTTGCAAGTAAGTAGATATGCTCTCTGGCAGCCGGGAGCTCCGGCGCGAACAGGAGGCCCCTTTGAGCATCGAAGACCATCCCTCCGCCCGCGCGGCGAGACTCCACGCGTTGACCGTTTCGGCCGGCGCCGCGAAGCTGACCGCCGACGAACTCAGAGCACTCTGCCTCAGCCTCGGCGCCGATGATGTCGGGTTCGTTTCCATCGAGGAGCCGCTGATCGCGCAGGAGCGGGCCCAGATCGAGTACGCCTTTCCCGGCGTGAAATCTCTGATCGCCATCTGCTGCCGCATGTCGATGGAGAACGTGCGCAGCCCGCTCCGATCGATCGCGAACCAGACGTTCCACGCGACCGGGCACCACGTCGACGACGTCTGCCGGAGCATCGTGCTGGCGCTCTCGGACAAGGGCGTCCGCGCGTGCAACCCGTCCATGGCCTTCCCGATGGAAATCGCGAACATCCCCGACAAGCAGCCGTGGCTCATCAGCCTGAAGCTGGTCGCGGAAGCGGGGGGGCTCGGCGTCCGAGGGATCCACAGGAGCGTGATCCACCCGAAGTTCGGGAGCTTCGTACTGCTCGGCGTGGTGCTCGTGGACCGCGAGATCGAAGGGCTCTCGAAGAAGCTCGACTACAACCCATGCGTCGGCTGCAAGCTGTGCGTCGCGGCCTGCCCGGTCGGTGCCATCCAACCAGACGGCCACTTCGACGTCAGCGCCTGCATGACCCACAACTACCGCGAGTTTCTCGGCGGCTTCTCGGATTGGGTCGAGACCGTAGTCGACTCGAAGTCAGTCACCGGGTACCGGGACCGCATGGAAGACGGCGAGACCCTCAGCGTCTGGCAATCGCTCGCGTTCGGGCCGAACTACAAGGCCGCGTACTGCCTCTCGGTCTGCCCCGCCGGAGAAGACGTCCTGGGCCCCTTCCTCGCGGGAAAGGCCGAGCACGTTCGTACCGTGGTGAAGCCGTTGCAGCAGAAAGAAGAGCCGCTGTACGTCGTAAAGGGCTCGGACGCGGAGTCGTTCGCCTCTGAACGATACCCGCACAAGCGCCTGCGCTATGTTCACAACGGCGCGCGCCCGACGAGCGTCGCCAACTTTCTCAGCGCGATCACGTGGACGTTCCAACGCGGGCAGAGCAAGGGGCTCAACGCCACGTACCACTTCACCTTCACCGGCGCAGAACGGACCCAGGCCACCGTGGTCATCGCTGATCGCAAGATCGACGTGCGCCCAGGCCACCACGGCACCGCGGACGCCAGAATCACGGCCGACTCAAGGAACTGGGTGAAGTTCCTCCGTGGCGAGCGATCGCTCCCGCGCCTCCTGCTCACCCGGAAACTGCGTCTCAGCCCGCTCCCCCAGGCGGCCAAGCTGCTCGCCGCGTTCGGGCGCTGCTTCCCGGCGTAGTCCGCCCGATTGATCGCACGACATGACCGCCAGAAGTTCCGCTACCATGCGAGCAACGGCCATCGCTCGTTCACGATGAACGCGTTCGGCCAGGACCCAGGCGGAGGCGCAGCGTGCTGAAGATCGCGGCATCCTTTCTCGTCCTCGCAACCTCCCCCGCGCTCGCGCAGCCTTCCGACGGGCCGCTCTCGGCGGCGCAGACCGCCGCGGGGTGGTCAGACCTCACCGGGGCGGACGCGCAGTCGAAGTGGCACCTCATCGGTGAAACCACCTTTCCCGCGAGCACCTGGTCGTTCCGCGACGGCGAGATCACCTGCACCCCCGATCCCAAGTCCGGCGGTCGCGACCTCGTGACGGCGAACGAGTACGGCGACTTCGAGCTCGTCTTCGAGTTCAGGACCGAGCCCGGCACCAACAGCGGCGTCAAGTACCGGGTCGAGTCCGCGCCCGGCGCTACGCAGGCATTCGGTCCCGAATACCAGGTGCTCGACGACGCCGGCTCGGGGATGAAGCCCGACGACGAACACTCCACCGGCTCGCTGTACGACCTCGCGCCTCCCGCGAATGGCAAATCTCTACGACCACCCGGCGAGTGGAACTCGGCACGCATCCGCGTGCGAGACGGCGTGACCCAGCACTGGCTCAACGGGACCAAGGTCGTCGAAGTACCCCTCGAAGGCCCGTCTTGGGATGCGATTATCGCCGACAGCAAGTTCAAAGACTCGAAGACCTTCGCCCGTTCGCCGCGTGGCCGGATCGCTCTGCAGGACCACGGCGGCAAGGTGGCCTACCGCAACGTCCGCGTTCGCGATCTCGACGCGCCGCTGCCGGGCGAAGTGGCCCTGTTCGACGGCAAGTCGACCGAGGGTTGGACGCCGGTGCTGAGGGATCAAGGCCGAGGCGATGAAGTGTGGTCCGTGAAGGACGGCGTCCTCGTCTGCACAGGAAAGCCCGTCGGCTACATCCGCACCAAGCCCGATTTCACCAACTACGTGCTCAGGGTCGTCTGGCGGTTTAACCCGGTGACCAAGCAAGCCGGCAACAGCGGAGTGCTCCTTCGCGTAACCGGCGAGGACAGAGTGTGGCCCAAGAGCGTCGAGGCGCAGCTGCAGAGCGGGGCCGCGGGGGACTTCTGGTGCAACGGGGACTTTCCGATGACGACAGACGCCTCGCGGCGCGACCGTCGGCGGACCCGCGCGACCCACACCGCCGAGCGTGATGTGGGACGCTGGAACGACTACGAGATCGTCGTCGACCACGAGACAATCACACTCTTCATCAACGGCGAGCAAGTCAATCAGGCGACAGACGTGCTCGAGACCGCGGGCGCCGTCGCGCTCCAGTCCGAGGGCGCTGAGATCCACTTCAAGTCGGTCCGCCTGGCACCCATCCCCTGATCCCGGAGACCCTCATGCGCACCCCAATGGCTGTACTCGCCGCGATGCTGGCCGCGGCCGTTCTCCCGGCATGCTCCTCCGCGCCGACAGCGGGGGCCGCCCGCGAGTGGAAGGCACCGATTCCCTCTCCCGTGTACACGATCACGCAGACCACGGGCGGCAACACGGTCACCCTCGCCCAGCTCGTCGACGCCGCGGCGGGCGCGGATGTGGTGCTGCTGGGCGAGCTGCACGGCCAGGCCGATGGGCAGGCCTTCGAAGCGTCGTTCTTCCGCGCGCTGCTCGAGCGGGCCCCGAGGAGTGTTGCGGCGCTCGAGTTCTTCGAGCGCGACGAGCAGGTGCACGTCGACGACTTTCTCTCGGGCGTCACCGACGAAGCAGCCTTCGCGAAGGCCAGCCGGCGCGACCCCGGCAACTACACCCCCGGACACCGCGACATCATCCTCGCCAGCCGCGACGCGAAACGCCCGGTGATCGCCGCCAACGCTCCCCGCCGCTACGTGCGCATCGCCCGGAAGGAGGGGTACGACAGGCTGGGGGCACTCTCGCCTGAGCAGTCGCGACTTATGCACATGCCCGAAACCATGCCCTCGGGAGGCTACGAGGAACGCTTCATCGACCTGATGGCCCCCAAGGACGAGAAGGGCGAACGCTCCAACGAGGCCGGGGCCCGCGACATGTTCCGCTCGCAGGCGCTCTGGGACTCCACGATGTCGGACTCCGTCGCGTCGGCGCTCCGCGATGGGAAGGGCCGGCCGGTGGTACTGGTCATCGGCCTCTTCCACGTTGCGCACGACGGGGGAACGCTCCAACTCCTGCGCGCCGCCGCGCCCGGAGCCAAGATCGTCACCATCGTCATGCAGGGCAGCGACACACCGTCAGAACAGCCCCGCGCAGACGGACCGATCGCCGACTACCTCGTCAAGGTCCCAAACGAAGACTCGCCCGAGTTCACGTCTTCGCGCTGACCGTGAGCGAAGCCGCGCCCGCCGCGGCGTTCTGCGTGTGCAGCGCCCTCGTGCGATGAGCCGACCAGTCCTTCACACGAATGTCCGGCGAATCCGCTCCGTCGTGAACGCGAAGAACGTCGTACGCGTTGTTCCGCTGCGCGGGCAAGAACCCCGCGTCCCGGATCAGGCGGCACAGCAGCGCCTCGTCCAGGCAGTAGGTCGTGCCGGCGCTGCTCACCACGTTCTCCTCCATCATCACGCTGCCCATGTCGTTGGCGCCAAACGCCAACCCCACCTGACCGATGTGCGGTCCCATCGTGACCCACGATGACCCAATCGAGTAGACGTTGTCCAGGAACAGACGGCTAATCGCCTGCGTTCGAAGATACTGCGTCGCCCCGGCCATGCGGACGCGCCGCCCGAACTCCGCGGCCCCAGCCCCCAGCGTGTGATGATCCACCGGGCCGCCGCGCCCGAAGTCAAACGCCCTCGCGACGACGTCGCCCGGGAAGTCCGCCTCCAACTCGCCGGGTCCCGCGCCCCAGTCCTTCACGCGCCCCAGCGGCGTGTTCTCACGCTGAAACGGCCACGCGATGAACGCCTTGTAGTGCCCCCACGCGCCCTCACCCGCCGCGCGTTCCCTCAGCACGCGGTCCTGCCACTCCCGCACCATGTGCATGTGGTGCACGCGGTCCGCGTACCCCTCGATGTGGCCAAACATCATCGTCGCGCTCGTGAACATCCCCAGCGTGTGGGCCACGTACATCACCGTCAGCCAACTCTCCGCGTCGCACTTGCCCAGGCCGATCTTCCGGCGGACCGGCTCCGCGAAAATCTCGCCGCCCCCGCCCGGCAGGCTATCGAGCCCCGCGTCGCGCAGCTTCGAGAGCACCCAACGGGTCTTCGCTTCGAAGTCCGCGCCGGGCGGGTTGAAGAAGTTCACGAACTCCACCATCTCCGGCGGGCTGAACGCGTGAACATGCACCCGCGGGAATCGCTCCTTGATCGACGCCAGCAGGTCCAGGTAGTAGTCCAGTGGCAGGTCAGGGTTCATCCCGCCTTGCATCAGCACCTGCGTCCCGCCGATCGCCGTCAGCTCCGCGATCTTCTCGTGGATCGCTTCCTTCGTCAGCGTGTACGCGTCGTGGTCGTCACTGTCCCGCCGGAACGCGCAGAACGTGCACTTCGCCGTGCAGACGTTCGTGTAGTTGATGTTCCGGTCGATGATGTAGGTCCGCAGCGTGTCGCCGTGCAGCTCGCGGCACCGCGCATCCGCCCACCTGCCGAGGGCCGGCAATGTGGGCGCTCCGTACAACTGCACGCCCTGCTCGGGAGTCAGGCGGGCGGCTCCGGCCACGACCGCGCCGAGGAGTCCCTCGTCTCCCGCGTCAAGGTGTGGGTGCATCGGGGGTGGCGTGTACGGGCGCGACATCTGGATCTCCTGGTTGTCTTTCAGTAGTTCCTGAAAGCAATGCTAGGATCGGCGGCCCGGCGGTGTCGAGGACGCGGCTAGTCCGGCCCTTCGATTGCCTGTATTTGGGCTTGGTTCGGCATGTTTCCCCCGCCGCCCGTCCCGTGAACCTCCAGCCCCGGGACACCATTGACCTTGCGGTACAGCGCTCTCGTCTCGGCGGCCGTCGCCTGGGCGGGGACTCGGGCCCGGAAGGCACCGTTCCCCCGGTTGTACCAGAACACCGGAGTTGCACCCGTGCTGAACCTGATCACCGGGTGCGCGACCGCCGGGTCGTTCACGACCTCAACCGCCGCGGCGACTCCGGGGAACATCGCGTGGGTCAGGTTCCCGCCAGCGAACCACGACGGCTGCACGCTGGTGGGGTAGGCCCGCTCGATCTCGAACTCCTGATCGACCCTGTTCTGAACGTTCCGTACGGTCTCGCCGACCGCCGCAATCTTGCTTCGCTCTGTCATCCCGCCAACACGAGGGGCCACGATGGCCACGATGACGGCGATGATCGCCGCGACGATGACCAGCTCGAGCAGGGAGAACGCCCGTTTCCCCAGTGTGCCGCCCGCGCGCATGCACCCCTCATCGGCCGTGCGGCCGCGACGCTGCGACGGGGTCGAGCGGGAGTGGCCGCACCCGCGTCAGGAAGTCCGGCTGTGTCGGCGGCCGGGTCCGATCAGCCGCGCGGGTGATACTTGGCGTGGACCGACTTGAGGTGAGACCGGTCGACATGGGTGTAGATCTGGGTCGTGGCGATGTCCGCGTGACCCAGGAGTTCTTGGACGGCGCGGAGATCGGCGCCGCCGATGAGCAGGTGCGTGGCGAACGAGTGCCTGAGCGTGTGCGGGTGGACGTCCGCCAATCCCCGCT
>JBMOHX010000222.1:0-6460 GCA_049317625.1 Phycisphaerales bacterium | reverse complement strand
CCGCGAGCCCGACCTCCCCGGGCCCGATCACGATCGCCCCCGGTCAGTCTTGGACGCTGGCCTCGACGGCCAATGGCGGCCAGGCCCAATGGCTCGTGGCCTTCGGCCCGTCGGTCGCTCCCTTCTGGACCACGGCCTTCATGGGCAACGGCGATGACGTGTACTCCCTTGAGAACGGCACCACGGTCATCGATCGATTCGGCATCCCCGGTGCCGCGGACCGCCCCGCAGTCGGCCAGACCTGGAACTACCAGGACTCCTTCGCCCGGCGCAAGCCCAACGTCTGCACCCCCTCCGCGACCTTCAACATCTCGCAGTGGATCCTCCCCGGGTCCGACTGGGCTGAGATCCCGAACCAGAACGGCAACGCGACCGCGAACAACTCCCTCTGGACCAACAACACGGGCTACATGATCAGCCCGAACGTGCACCAGAACATCTGCGCCGGTCGCGTGAACGACTGCAACGGCAACGGCATCGAGGACTTCGCGGAGATCACCGCGACCCCGAGCCTCGACGTGGACCGCAACGGCGTCCCCGACGCGTGCGACGTGCAGTTCGGCTTTGCCTCTGACTGCAACGGCGACCTCCACCCCGACAACGGCCAGATCGAAGCGGGCACGTTCCCCGATACGAACGGCAACGGCATCCCCGACGGCTGCGAAGGCCTCCTGTTCGACTGCAACGGCAACTTCATCGAGGACGCGACCGACATCCTCAACGGCACCGAGACCGACTGCAACGGCAACAACCGTCCCGACAGCTGCGAGATCCGCACCGGCGGGCTGACCGACGCGAACGCGAACACCGTTCCCGACGCCTGCGCTCCTGACAACGCGTTCGTCGGCGAGACGACCGTCAACGCCACCGTCAACGCCGCCGGCATCCGCTCCGGGCCCAACGGCGACGCGTTCTTCAACATCGAAGGCCCCGACCAGGTCAACCTCCCCCCGACCCCGAACGGCGAGTTCCGCTCCTACGGCGGCCTCCGCTTCCCGATCGCCCCGATCGCGACCAAGTTCGACACGGCCTTCGGCGCCGGTCAGTGGGAAGTGACCGAGGCCTACCTCGTGCTCGTTCAGTCGAACGCCGGCTTCACCGCCAACGGTGACGTCGTCGCCTACCACAGCAACAACGACGCGATCAGCTTCGCCAACGGCGACACCGCGACCCTCTTCGACAGCTTCGCGGCCGACTTCGCCGATCGCCAGGCCGCCGCGACCTGGACCTTCACCCAGACCTCCAACGGCTTCGTCGAGAGCCACAAGCTCTTCGACGTGACCGTCAGCGGCAACGCCGGCGGCGACGCGATCGCCTCGGAGATCGAGAGCGGCGCGGGCAACCTCACCCTGGCGCTCAAGAACTCCGACACCACCACCACGGTGGCCGCGACCTATGCCGGCTTCTCGAACAACCTCTACGCCGGCCCGACCCTCGTGGTCTTCGCCCGCGCCGCCTCCGGCCCCGCCTGCGCCTGGCGTGCCGACGGCTGCTTCTCCGACTACAACAACGACGGCGGCATCGACGGCGACGACGTGATCGCCTTCTTCGCCGACTGGGACGCCGGCCTCGACTGCGGCGACGTGGACGCCTCCACCGGCGTCGACGGTGACGACGTGATCATCTTCTTCGCGGCGTGGGACGCGGGCGGCATCGGCTTCCCCGGCTGCCAGTAAGCCTCGCGAAAGCACCTGTAAACGCTTGATCCAGAGCCCCGGGCCCTTGCCCGGGGCTCTTTGCTTTCCTGATTTTGCGCGGAACCGGAGCGGTATCCGCGCGCAGCTCTTGCAAAACTGAGAAGAACCTGATGACCTATCGCGGGGGTCTGGTACACTATCGGAACGCGGCTTCGTGGGGAGACGGGGTCGCGGAACGAGAGAGATCCACAACCCCATACTGTGCCGGGAGAGATTCATGCTGCGCTCCACCCTCGGGCTTGTCGCGTTTTCCGCGTGTGCCTCCGTCGTCCTTGCGGACCCTCCTTTCGATATCAATCTGATTCAGAACCCCGGCGCTGAAGCCGGTCCGTCCTCGGGAGGCGGCACGGCCGCCGTCACTCTCCCCGGTTGGCTGACGTCCACCAATGTCACTGTCGCCAGCTACGGCTTCGCCGGGCTGCCCGCGCAGTCCAGCCCCGGCTCGCCCGACCGCGGCTCGCAGTTCTTCATCGGCGGCCCCGGCCCGTCCACCAACGCTTCGATGTCCCAGCTCATCGACGTCTCCGCCGGCGCTTCCGAGATCGACCTTGGCCGCGTTGACTTCCGACTCTCGGCCTTCCTCGGCGGCGTCGCCGGGCAGGACGATTCCGCCCTGATCGCCTTGATCTTCAGCGACGCGGCGAGCGAGAGCCTCGGCACCGCCAACCTCCTGGGCCCCACCAACGCGGGCCGCAACAACGTGACCGGCATGCTCTACCGCCAGCGGCTGGGCGACCTGCCCGCCGGCACCCGCTCGATCACGATCATCGTCAGCATGTCGCGATCTTCCTCCAACCTCAACGAGGGCTGCGCGGACGACCTTCAGCTCGAACTCACCCTCGGCCCCTGCGCCGCCGACTGGAACAACGACTCCGGCGTCGATGGTGACGACGTCATCGCCTTCTTCGGTGACTGGGACATCAGCGAGGGCGACTTCAACGAAGACGGCGGGACCGACGGCGACGACGTCATCGCGTTCTTCTCCCGGTGGGATGCTGGCTGCTGAGGTGGTCCGCGGCTCGCACGAGCACATCGACACTCGCTACTCGGTCCACCCGAGCATCGAGAAGCTGTGGTCGTGGATCCCGGAACTCAGGCAGAAAACCGGCCGCTCGCTCGACGAGTGGGTGACCCTCATCGCCCGGCACGGGCCCGGCGATGAGAAGTCGGCCCACGCTTGGCTCAAGTCCGAGCACGGCATCGGCACCAACACCGCGGGGTGGCTCGCCGAACGGGCCTTTCGTTCTGGCGCGGGCGGCGCGGAGGACTCAGCCGAGGGGTACCTGCTCCAAGCCACCGCGGACGTCGAAGCGCAGTACTCCGGGAAGAAGGCCCATCTCCGCCCCATCTACGAGGCGCTGCTCGATGCCTGCCTGAGCCTTGGGCCTGCCGCCAAGGCCTGCCCCTGCAAGACCATGGTCCCGCTCTTCCGGCACAACGTCTTCGCGCAGATCAAAGCGCCCGCGGCGTCGCGCGTCGAACTCGGCCTCTGCCTCCGCGGAGAGCCCTTCACCGATCGCCTCCTCGACACCGGTGGAACCAAGAAGCGAGACCGCATCACCCACGCGTTCCGCCTGAGCTCCCCGGACGAGATTGATCGGACGGTCCTCGCTGCGCTGAAACGGGCCTTCGTCGCTGATCGCGGGGACAAGCCGAGCACCAAGGCCCGGAAACACGGCTAGACGCGGAGGTTTCCGGTTCGATCTGGCTTGGTCAAACCGTCGCCCGCGGTATACTCGCCTGATGCCGCCGGGGGTCGGAGGGGTACGACGGCACCGGAAAGAACACCAGTCCATGCTCAACCCGAAAGCCGTCGTCGTCCTCGCGAGCGTCTCCGCGTGCACGCTGTTTGCCCCGTGCTCGCTCGCGCAGCTGCGCGTCGCCACCTGGAACATCAGCTTCTACGACGGCACCGACCGCGCGACCGCGATCCAGACCGCGGTGTACGGCTCCTTCAGCGGGCGCAGCATGTCCCCCGACGTGCTGCTCGTGCAGGAGGTCGAGAGCGCGTCGGCTGTCACCGCCCTGCGCAACGTGCTCAACACCGCCCCCGGCAGCCCGGGCGACTGGGCCGCTGGCCCCTTCTTCCCCGGCCCCGACAGCCAGGGTGCCATGCTCTACCGCTCGACGAAGGTGCAGTTCGTCAGCGCGTTCGTGATCGCGACCCCCACCGGGGGCCTCGCCGACCAGCCGCGGAACACCGAGCGGTTCGACGTTCGACCCGTCGGCTACACCGGCGCGGGCGCCACCCTCGCGCTGTACTGCACGCACATGAAGGCGGGTGACACCGGCGATGACAACTCCCGCCGGCTCGCCGAAACCACTCGTATCCGCGACAACGCCGAAGGATTGGACACGAACCCGGGCAACGGCGTGGCCGACGGCCTGCCCGCCGGTTGGAACTTTCTGATCGGTGGCGACATGAACGTGCAGTCGTCATCGCAGACGGCGTACGCGCAGCTCGTCGGATCCCAAACCAACAACGCCGGCCGCTTCTTTGATCCCATCAACACTCCCGGGAGCTGGAACAACAACAGCTCGTACCGGTTCGTCCACACGCAAGACCCCGTCGGCACCGGCGGCATGGACGACCGCCACGATCAGATCCTGGTTTCCGGAAGCCTCGTCGACGGCCAAGGCTTCGACTACGTCGGAAACTCCGGACTTCCGTACAGCACCACGACCTGGAACGACCCGAACCATTCGTACCGCGCGTGGGGCAACGACGGGACGAGCTACAACGCCCCGATCACCGTCGCCGGCAACGCCATGGTCGGGCCAGCCATCGCGCAGGCCCTCCGCGACGCCGCGAGCCCGACCGGGGGCACCGCCGCGGGTCACCTGCCGATCCTCCTTGATCTCCGGCTGCCGGCGGATGTGGCGTCCCAATCGGTCATCAACTTTGGCACCGTCGCGGTGAACGCCTCGGCGACGCAAACGCTGACCGTTTCTCATCCCGGCGACACCGCGCTCTTCGGGCCCTCGGGTTTCGCAACGCTGAGCTACACGCTCTCGACGACCGCGGGGTTCACCGCGCCGTCCGGCACGTTCACCGACGCCGCGGGCGGCGGGCCCAACTCGCACACGATTACGATGAACACCTCGACGCCGGGCGTGAAGACCGGCACGCTCACGATCGCGAGCAACTCTCCCGACGAGCCGGCCCGCGTGGTCACGCTCACCGGTGTTGTCGGCGGCACGAACCAGGCCCCGATCGCGAGCGCCGGCAACGACCAGTTCCTGACCGACAACAACAACTCCGGCAACGAGAGCGTCGTGCTCAACGGCTCCGCGAGCTCCGACCCCGACGGCACCATCTCCAACTACCGCTGGACCGAGGGCCCGACACAACTCGCGAGCACCGCGAGCCCCTTCTCCGTGGTGACGCTGTCCGCCGGGGTGCACACGGTGACGCTCACCGTCACCGACAACGCGGGCCTGACCGCGAGCGACACCGTCGTCATCGACATCAACCGCAGGCCCACCGTGAACGCCGGTCCCGACCAGACCGCCACCGACTTTGACGCCTCCGGCGCTGAACCCGTCACCCTCGCCGGCTCCGGTGCCGACATCGACGGGGCGGTCACCAGCTTCGTGTGGACCGAAGGCTCGAGCATCATCGCCACCGGCCCCGCCCCCGTCGTCTCACTCTCGGTCGGCACGCACACGCTGACGCTCACCGCCTCCGACAACGACTTCGCCTCCACCTCCGACACCGTCGTCGTCACCGTGCTCCCCGGTTGCCCCGGCGACTGGAATCGCGACGGCTCGGTCGACGGCGACGACGTGATCGCCTTCTTCACCGAGTGGGATGGCGGCAACGCCGATTTCAACCAGGACGGCGGCACCGATGGCGACGACGTGATCGCCTTCTTCATCCGCTGGGACGCCGGCTGTTAAGCCCCCGCGGGCGGACTTCTCGGACGCCGCTTCAACTTAATGTTTTTCCATAGAAATCTCCACGAGGCGGGAGCCGCGCGGCCCCACGGAGGAGAAAATCCAACGGACTCGTCACCGCCGAGGAACTCTCCCATGAACCGCCCGATCGCCGCCGCGCTGCTCCCCCTTCTCGCCGGTACCTCCGCTGTGCTCGCGCAGGTCGCTCCCGACGTCGCCAGCCCACCCGAGCGCGACGGGGTTCGCGGCATCGCCCGGTTCTTCCGCGATGGCTTCCCGTTCTTTGACTCCCGGCGCGACCCCGCGACCGACCGGCCACTGAACCCGGTCGACGTTGCTCCCGGCCGCGCGGACTCGGTCTTGTCGCAGGTCGCTTCGGTCCGCATCGACTTTCACGACCTCCTCGGCACCCCCGACTACGTGCGCTCCACGGAGGAGTTCCTGACCGCGCCCGCAAAGGACGCGCCGCGTTCGGTCGTTCGCGGTTTTGTCGATGCCCACCCCGCGCTCTTCGGCTTCGGCGGGGGCGAGCTGGACCGGGCGCGTGTGACGCGCGAGTACAGCACCGCTCAGACCGGCGTGACGCACCTCACGTGGCGGCAGGAGATCGACGGAGTCGAGATCTTCGAGGCCCGCCTGAACGCCAACGTGATGCCCGACGGTCGCCTGATCAACATCGGGAGCACCATGCTCCCTCGACCCGCGGAAGGCTTCGACATCCGCCCCGCGGTGCTCGGGCCCGAAGCCGCGATCGCGCGGGCCGCGGCGAATGTCGCGATCCGAATCAAGGGCGCGCCGGCACGCATCCCGGAGAAGACAGGGCCCGACGGGCGCGTCTTCTGGGAGGTAGAGGGAACGAGGAAGGA
>JBMOHX010000221.1:0-6516 GCA_049317625.1 Phycisphaerales bacterium | reverse complement strand
GGGTGCTCTGCTTCCAAGACTGCTTCATGGGCCGCAGCGTCACAATGTGCCAGATCGGCGACGGCCCAGACTACCGCCAGGGGATCCCGCTCTCCACCCTGGTGGACTACATGCCGTTCTGGGAGACGGTGATGGCCGAGCGCATGGGCCCCGGGATGCACGGCAAGAAGCGGTTCATCGACATGGCCGTGAAGCACCTCGAGCAGTACATCCATCGCTACCCCGGCCAGCACGCGTGCTTCATCTTCGAGCTCTGCCAGGGCGAGGGCGGGTTCAAGATCGGCGACCGTGACTACATCAAGGCGCTGATGGACGTCTGCAAGGCGCACCGCATCGCGGTGTGGGACGACGAGATCCAGACCTTCGGCCGTCTGCCGCGGATGTTCGCGTACGAGCACTTCGACCTCGGCGACTACGTCGACGTCTTCTGCGTCGGCAAAATGACCCAGGTCTGCGCGACGCTGTACACCGAGGAGTACAACCCGAAGGCGGGCTTGCTCTCCGGCACGTTCACGGGCGAAGGTGTCTCGTTCCGGGCCGGCACCCGTGTCATCGAGATGCTCCGCGACGGCGATTTCTACGGGCCCGGGGCAAAGTTCGAGCGGCACCACGCGATCTTCAGGGAACAATCCGCCGCGCTCATCGCCCGTCACCCGGAGTGGTTCCCGGCGATCGACGAACTCGGCGGCGGTGGAGAAGCACTCGTCGGCGGCGCGGGCGGCATGATGCGCATCGCGCCCTTCGGCGGCGACAAGCAGAAGATCCAGAGCGCCTGCAAGGCCTGCTTCGACGAGGGCGTCATCCTCTTCTACTGCGGTCACGGGCCGTATCACCTGCGGATGCTCCCGCCTCTGCCGGTGATGAAGGAAGCGGACTGGCCGCGTGTCTTCGCGTGCATCGAACGCGGACTGGCCCGCGTGAAGTAGGACCGACCGAGCACCGAACGCAAATTTGCAACCTCGCGCGTGCAACGCGGACGATAATCGGTACGCTCGACCCGCGGCGGTTCTCGCCGTGACGGTTACGCCTCAAGTCGAAGTGGAGGTTCGCATGCCTTCTGCTCGCCGCGCGTTCACGCTGATCGAACTGCTCGTGGTCATCGCGATCATCGCGCTGCTCATCGGCATCCTGCTCCCGAGCCTGGGCAAGGCGCGGGAGACCTCGCGTTCCGTGAAAGAACTCGCGGCCATCTCCCAGCTCGCGAAAGTGAGCGCGACCTACTCGCGCGATTACCGCGATGAGCTGATCCCCGTCCGGATCCCGAAGTACTGGATCTGGTGGCAGGTCTGCGACGCGGGCATGTACCCCGCCGACCCCGCCGATCCAGGCGCATCGAAGATCACGCGCGAGGCGATGCGAACCTGGGTGTGGCGCCTCGCCGGGTATTCGGCGGTGAACGTCGCCGGGCAACTCGTCGCGGACAAGGCGGAGATGGAAACGCTCTGGAACAGAGGCTTCACGGGACGTAGCCCCGAATCCAACGGGCTGGTCAGCTACCCGGACACCTCGTACGTCGGGGGCGTGTCAGAGCATCCGAGCTTCGGCATCAACGGCGTCTTCGTGGGAGGCGATACCAACCACGGCGCGTTCAAGCAGCACGGCCCCACCAAGTGCGGGTTCGAGTCCGTCGTCGGCGGACGCAATCCCCGCACCATGGGCGGCATGTTCTATCTCACCAAGGCGGCCGACGCCCGGTACCCCGCCGACCTCATCACCTTCGCGGCATCACGCGCGGGGGACGTTTCAGGCACGGGATATCACGGCAACGGCATGGCCATCGCGGACTCGCTGACTGCCAAGCGGGACGGCTTCTACAAGGTGCTCCCGCCGGCGATGATCCCCAACTCCGACCCCGACCACGGCACCACGCTGTCCATGACGGCCGGATGGGCCGCGAACGCGCCAAGTGTGTTCAACGCCCGGCAAACGCAGAGCACGTGGGGTTACCTCAACGCGCGGTACTTCGGAACGGTCGCCGTTGCGCAGCTTGATTGCAGCGCCCGCCGCATGAGCATCGCCGACCTCAAGAACATGCGGCGTTGGGACAACTTCGCGCCGGAGAACACCAACCCGGTGACGGGTGTCTACGCGTGGCGCGGGCGGCCCTGACCCGCGGTCACTCCTTCTTCATGATGAAGAGGTAGTTGAACCCGCGCAGGAAGAAGTTGCCGTCCTCGGCGGCCTTGCGCCAGTTCCCGCGGTCGAGCTTCTGGTTGTGCCGCACGACACTGATGATGTCCACCGGCTTGAAGTGCCGCCGCATGATCGCGAACAGCTCGAAGCCGATGGGCATGAACACCCCGCCCGGCTTGCCCTTGACCTTCTTGAACGAGTCGCTCACGTAGAGCGACATGTACCGCCGGTCCTTCATCACGCGGTGGATCTCGCGGATCACCTGCTCCATCGCGGTGAAGTACGCGCGGCCGCCATCGTCGCCCCCCGAGTCGAGCTTGCCGATGCACCGCGGATCGTCGGAGTACTCGACGTGCGTCGAGTACGGCGGATCGATGAACACAAAGTCCACCGATTCATCTTTCAGCGGCAGCCGCCGCGCGTCGTTCTGCCGGATGTCCGGGCGCGAAGGCGCGAGATCGAAGGCCACCGGCTGGCGCTTCAGGTCCTCGCACACATCGATGGTCGTTCCGCTCCCGCACATCGGGTCCAGCACCACGTCCGCCTCGCGCGTGTACCGCTGCAGCACCTGCCAGATCACCCACGACGGCGTCGCGCCCACGTACTCCTTGTGCCCTTGCATCGAACGGCCGATCGTGTCGTTGTAGTGCTGGCTCGGGTACTCCCAGAGCGTCGTGGGCATCACGCGCAGCGTCGGCCGCTTGAACGGCACGCCGCGCGGGCGGCCCCGGGGCTCGGGCCGGTCTTGGTCCATCACCAGGTCCCCGTCTGCTCGCGGATCACTTCAATCACCCGCCGCTTGGTCTCATCGATCCCCGCGGCCGCCCTCGCGCCGGCGGCACGCAGGTGACCACCGCCGCCGAACTGCCGTGCCGCGAGATTCACGTCAACCGCTTTCGCGCCCTCTTTGCTCCGGAAGCTGATCTTGGTGATCGTGCGCTTCTTCGCTTCCGCGGCATCCCCGCCCTCGTCCGGCTTCTCCCAGTCCGAGGCCTCCGTGAGCAGCGCCACCACGCGAACGTTCGGCATCAGCGCCGGGAAATCGACGAACCCGCCCGACTCGCCCGGCGCGGCACCCGTCTCTTCGAAGTCGCTCTTGGTCAGCGTCATGATGCCCAGCCGCCCGTCATCCGCGAGCTCGAGCGACGCCAGCGCCCGCGAGAGCAACCGAAGCCGGCCCAGCGAGTCCCGCTGCTCGATCATCTGAAACAGCCACGTGTTCTTCGCCCCCGCAGCGAGGAGGTCTCCGGCGGTGCGCATCACCGCGGGCCCCACGTTGCTGTGCTTGAACCAACCCGTGTCCGTCGCCGTGCCCAGGAAAAGCGGAGTCGCCACCGCCTCCGGAAGCGCGTCCACACCCGGCAGTCGCAGCAACTCGCGGCAGAGCTCGGCGATCGGCAAACAGACCGCCGCGGCAGACGTGTCGAGCACGCGCCAGTCCGCGATCTCCGGATCGCCCTGCTTGTGATGGTCGATGATGATGGTCTCGGCGCTGCGTCCGCGCAAGAAATCGGCGAAGGGCTCGAGCTGGCTCCACGACCCCGTGTCGACGACCACGACAACTTCCGGGTCGGCGTGGCGCGGCGGCTGGTTCGCGCCCTCGAACTTCCGATGCGGGGTCGACCCCACGATGTCCGACATCCACGGTGGGAACGGCCCGGCGTACCACGCCTCGGCCCGCGGCGGCAGCCCCGGTGTGCCGGTGAGGTTCAGAGCCCGCACCAGCGCGAGCGAAGAGCCGACCGCGTCGCCATCGGGCTTCATGTGCGTGATGACGGTGATCGACCGCGCGTCTCGGAGCCTCGCGCCGGCCTGTGCGATCGTGTGCGTGGAGTTCCAGGTGCTCATGCGTGTGCTGTGTCCTGCTCGTGTTGTGCGGCGCTCGTCACGGGGTGGTGAAGTGAACGCAGGTGCCACCGCGCCCGCTCGCGGTCGCGCGACAACTGCTCGATCAGCCGGTCCACACCGCTGAAGCGGACTTGATCGCGGAGCCATGCGACCAGCTCGAGCGAGAGTTCCCAGCCGTACTCGGGGAGCCCTCTGAGGCGGTCCTCTTCGCTCGGTGCACCGATGAGATGCGCCTCCACGCGGCGCTCGACGCCGTCGAACGTCGGCCGTGTGCCGACATTCAGCATGCACGGGAAACGGGCACCGCCCGGCAGCACCGCGGCGGCCGCGTACACGCCGTCCATCGGCGTGGCGTTCTCGACCGCGAGGTTCGCGGTAGGGAAGCCGATGGTGCGGCCGCGCCGGTCGCCGCGGACCACGGCGCCCCGCAGGGTGTACGGGCGACCGAGCACCAGCGCGGCGTCGTTCACACGCCCGCCATCAAGCAGCCAGCGAACCAAGGTGCTCGACGCTTTGACGACGAGGTGATCGCCGAGCGCGAGGGTGAATGGCTCGACGACATCGACGTTGAAGCCCAGCTCTTCGCCCAGCGAAGCGAGCGTTCCGATCCCGCCGGTGCGTCCTTTGCCGAAGCGGAAGTCGTCGCCCTCGACGACCCATCGCGGGTCGTGGACCCGGATCACCCGATCGAAGAACTGGCGGGGTGTAAGGTCCAACAGTTCCTGGGAGGGTTCGAGTCGGATCACTTCGTCCGCACCCGCCGCGCGGAGCAGCCGGATGCGCTGCTCGAAGGTGGTGAGTCTGACCGGGGACTTGGAGGGGTTCAGCAGCGAGTTCGGATGGGGATCGAAGGCGAGGGCGAGAACACGGCCATGGGATCCGGCGTGGGTCCTGCACCTCGCGACCAGGGCCTGGTGCCCGAGGTGCACGCCGTCGAAGTTCCCGATGGTGATCGCCGTCATTGGCATTCGGCGGGAGCGTAGGCCAAAGCGATCGGCATCGATCCCGAGTGCAGCCCGCAGCGGGGCGATAGGAGGGTCGCCGCTCCGACCGCAACTTCCACAACGCACCGCTCCTGCTTCACGCCGAAGGCGTTCACGCCAGTCGCCGGGGGTGTGTCGGCTCTGCGACGCACCCCCGGAAAGGCTGGCGCTTCACGCGTGCACCGCGAAGCCGGTGCTCGTACCTGCGCAGGCCAGCTTCCCGCTCAGTCCGCCTTCCGCTACGGCGCGCCGCGGTTCGTGACCAGGCTCTGTATGATCACACCGGTCCCAACGCGGTCTGTTCGGACTGTGGAAGGGCCGGGCCCTGTCGTACGAACGCACGGCAGGGTGGTTGTCGTCTGGTTGGGTTGTGCCTAGACTTCCCTCCCTATTCCGGCCGCGGCCGGTGGGCAATCGCGTCGGCATGCCGCCGGCGCCAATGGAAGTGGTAGGCCATGCCGAAGAACAAGAACCATAAGGGTCTGCTCAAGCGGATCCGGATCTCGAAGACGGGCAAGATCCGTCACCGTTCCGCGAACCACAAGCACCTTCGCTCGGGCAAGGGCGGCAAGCGCCTCCGCCACCTGCGCAAGGACCCCTACATGTCCAACCCGGACGCGAAGCGGCTCGAGAAGCTGCTGTTCCGCCGTCTGCGTGGGCGTAACGCCCCGCGTACCGCGCTGCGTCGCAGCCCGAGCCCGCAGGACCGCGCCGCCGCGAAGGCCGCTGCCGCCGCCGAGAAGAAGGACTGAGTTTTCTATTCCAGTCCGCCGGGAGATGAAGTCGGAGGTCGTGCCTCCCCCCGTCGGGCGCAGTTGAGGAGTTGGCTCCATGCCACGCGTTCGCAAAGGTGCAGCCCGCTCGCAGGCCCGTAAGCGGATCCTCCGCAGGGCTCGCGGCTATTACGGCACGAAGCACCGTCACAAGTACCAGGCCGAGAACACGCTGATCCGCGCGGGCGTCTACGCTTTCCGCGACCGGCGTCAGCGCAAGCGGGACTACCGCGGTCTCTGGATCATCCGTATCACCGCCGCCTGCCAGATGCGCGGCACCCGGTACAGCCTGTTCATCAACGGGCTCAAGATGTCCGGTATCACCCTGAACCGCAAGATGCTCAGCGAGGTCGCCATCCGCGATCCGAAGCTCTTCGATCAGCTCGTCGCCACCGCGGTCAAGTTCGCGAAGGCCTCGCCCGCGAAGGTCGCGTAACCATCCAATCGTTCGTACACTCACCCGGCTCCACCTCGGAGCCGGGTTTGTTTCTTTTTAGGGGCCGCGCATGAACGGGTGGTGGATCAGCGAAACGATCAACGCGTTCTCGAACGGGAAGATCGTGCTCACTTCCTGGATCGTCTGGGTCGTGGTCTCCATCACCCTCCACGAACTCGCCCACGGCTGGACCGCCATGCGCTGCGGCGACGACGTGCCGCTCCGCGCCGGTCACATGACCTTCAACCCGCTTGTGCACATCCCCCCGATGGCTTGGATCATGTTCGCCCTCTTCGGTTTCACCTGGGGCCTCATGCCCATCCAGCCCGCGAACTTCCGCGGC
>JBMOHX010000220.1:0-6536 GCA_049317625.1 Phycisphaerales bacterium | reverse complement strand
CAACGCCGGGCCCACCGTCGCGGCGATGACGTCCTACACAGTCATGCAGTTTGTCGACAAGTGGATGGTCTCCAAGATCGGTCCCGACCCGATCTACGTCGGTGCGCAGGGCAACGGCGGGCTCGCTTCGTGGGTGCCGATGTCGATCGTCATGGGGCTGATCACGATCGTCAATACGTATGTCGCGCAGAACCTCGGCGCGGGCAAGCCCGAACGCGGTGCGGCGTACGTGTGGAACGGGCTGTGGATCTGCTTCGGCGCGGCGGTCGCGCTGGTGCCGTACGGGCTCTTGCTCCCGGAGATCTTCCGTGCGCTGGGCCACGATGAACGCCGCGTTGCGCTCGAATGCGCATACGCCCAGCCGCTCATCTATTGCGCCTTTTTCTCGATGGCAACCCGGGCCGTATCGCAGTACTTCTACGGCCTGCACAAGCCGAGTGTGGTGCTCGTCGCTGGGCTCACGGGCAACCTCACCAACTTCGCCCTTAACTACTGCCTGATCTACGGCAACTTCGGCTTCCCGAAGCTGGGTATGGCGGGTGCGGCATACGCGACGGTCATCGGTACTCTTGTCGAGCTCTCCATCCCCACGTTCATGTTTCTCGGCCCGATGCACCGAGCCCACGGCACCCGAGGGCAGTGGCGGTTGTCCCGGGCGCACGTGAAGGACATCCTCCGGCTCGGCTGGCCCGGCGGCGCGATGTTCGGCAACGAGATGATCTGCTGGTCGATCTTCATGGTCGGGCTCGTGGGCTGGTTCGGCCCGCTCCACTCCACGGCCGGGTGGATCGCGCACCAGTACATGTCGCTCTCGTTTATGCCCGCGGTTGGGATCTCCGTCGCCGTGACCGCCATGGTCGGCAAGTGCATGGGCATGGGGCGGCCGGACCTCGCGGCCAAGCGTGCGAACCTCGGTGTCGCCCTGGCCGCCGCGTACATGTCGACCTGCGGGATCATCTTCGTGGTCTTCCGGCACCAGTTGGTCGAGGTGTTCATCCCCGAAGGGGTGAGCGCGGAGGATCGGGCGTTCCTGATTGCGCAGGGCTCGAAGTTCCTGATTGCCGCGGCAGCGTTCCAGTTCTTCGATGGCGTCGCGATGACTCTCTCGGGCGCGCTGCGCGGGGCGGGGGACACCACCTGGCTTGGCGTGGTGACGGTGGCGCTGGCGTGGACGCTGATCGTCGGGGGAGGGCTGGTGATGGTCACTTTCGTTCCGTCGCTCTCGTCGCTGGGTCCGTGGGTGGCCGCGGCGGCGTACATCGTGTGCCTGGGCACGGCGACGGGGATTCGGTACCACTCCGGGAAGTGGCGGACGATCAAGCTGGTGGACCGTGGCGGGTTGGAATCGCGTTGAATACTCGGCAATCCGGTGGGCACCGGTGGGCGGCGAGTGGAATTCCCGGTCGCGGGGTCTATTCTCCTCCAGTTTGCGCGCGTCGGAGCGGGCGGTGGTCCGTCGGCGCGCGGGTCACTGGTGAGAAGACTGTCGAGCCCCGTGCTTAGGCCGGGTGGGACTCGGGAGCAGGCATGCCCAAGCGCACTGATATCAAGACGATCCTGGTGCTCGGATCCGGCCCGATTGTGATCGGCCAGGCTTGCGAGTTTGACTATTCGGGCACCCAGGCCTGCAAGACGCTGAAGGACGAGGGGTACCGGATCGTGCTGGTGAACAGCAACCCGGCGACCATCATGACCGACCCGGCCTTCAGCGACCGGACGTACATCGAGCCGATCACGCCCGCGGCCGTGCGGAAAATCATCGCGCTGGAGGCGGAGCGCGGCCCGCGGATCGACGCGATCCTGCCCACCCTGGGCGGGCAGACGGCGCTCAACTGCGCCTGCAAGCTGTGGGACGACGGCACGCTCCAGGAGTTCGGCGTCGAGATGATCGGCGCGAACCGAGAGGTCATCCACCGCGCCGAGGACCGCCAGATCTTCAAGGACATCTGCGAGAAGATCGGCCTCAAGCTCCCCAAGGCCAAGACCGTCACGACGATGAAGGAGGCCGAGGAGTTCCTGAAGGAGATCGGGCTCCCGGCGATCATCCGGCCCGCGTTCACGCTCGGTGGGACCGGCGGCGGCATCGCGTACAACATGGACGAGTTCCGTGACATCATCTCGCGCGGCCTCGCGGCGAGCATGATCGGGCAGGTGCAGATCGACCAGTCGGTCATCGGCTGGAAGGAGTTCGAGCTCGAGGTCGTCCGCGACAAGAAGGACAACTGCATCATCGTCTGCGGGATCGAGAACATCGACGCGATGGGCGTGCACACCGGCGATTCGATCACGGTCGCGCCGATCCTGACGCTGACGGACAAGGAATACCAGGCGATGCGCGACGCCGCGTTCGCGATCATGCGCGCGGTAGGCGTCGAGACCGGCGGCAGCAACGTGCAGTTCGCGGTGAACCCGGACCCCAAGCCCGGCCCGGACGGCAAGAAGCCCTTCGAGATGGTGGTCGTCGAGATGAACCCGCGCGTCTCGCGCAGTAGCGCGCTGGCCAGCAAGGCGACGGGGTTCCCGATCGCGAAGATCGCGGCCCGCCTCGCGGTGGGGTACACGCTCGACGAGCTCAAAAACGACATCACCGGCACGACGAGCGCGTGCTTCGAGCCGACGATCGACTACGTGGTCACGAAGATGCCGCGCTGGACCTTCGAGAAGTTCCCTGAGGCCGACGAGACTCTCACCACGCAGATGAAGAGCGTGGGCGAGGCGATGGCCATCGGGCGCACGCTCAAGGAGAGCCTCCAGAAGGTGATCCGCTCGATGGACGTGAAGCGGTTCGGCCTGGGGCTCGACCGCAACGACAAGTGGCTCGCGGCGATGCGGGCGGTCGAGCACGATCAACTGGTGCTCGACGTCTCGCCGGGCGCCAAGCCCGGTACCGGCAGTTCGCCCACCGGCCTGCGCACCGCGGATGGCCAGCCGATCGAGTGGCCCATTCCGCTCGACAAGCTCACGCGCAAGCTCGCCGTTCCAAGCCAGGGCCGGTTGTACTACATCCGCTACGCGATGAAGATGGGGTGGAGCATCGAGCGCATCAACGCGCTCACGCGGATCGACCCCTTCTTCCTCGATCAGATCCAGCAACTGGTGAAGTTCGAAGACACGCTCTGCGACTACAAGCGGCTCGACGAAGTGCCGGCAGAAGTGCTCTTCGAGGCCAAACGCCTCGGGTACTCCGATGCGCAGCTCGCCAACTTGTACCTGGGTTCGCTGACGCCCGACACGATCCTCGCCGTGCGTGAACACCGCAAGTCACTCGGCATCGAGCCCGTCTACAAGCTCGTCGACACCTGCGCCGCCGAGTTCGAGGCCCGCACGCCGTACTACTACTCCACGTACGAGAAGCCGCCGCGCCGGCTGGGCACGACGCCGCTCTCTCCGTTCCGGGGAGAGGACGAGATCCGCGTCACCGACCGCAAGAAGGTCGTGATCTTGGGCGGCGGCCCCAACCGCATCGGCCAGGGGATCGAGTTCGACTACTGCTGCGTGCACGCCGCGTTCGCCGCGAAGGAAGTCGGCTTCGAGTCCGTGATGATCAACTCGAACCCGGAGACCGTCTCGACCGACTACGACACGAGCGACCTGCTGTTCTTCGAGCCGCTGACGCTCGAGGACACGCTGAACATCATCGAACGCCTGAACGCCCAGGGGCTGCGCGAGCGCGTCGTGGACATCAGCGCCGTTGACGGCGTGACCGCGCTCAACCCGTCGCGCATCGCCCACGATGCGGAGGACAGGATCGGGGGCCGGTTCGTCGGCGGCGAGCACTGCGAACTGCCGGCGGATCTTTTCGCGCAGCTCGAGACTGTTCGCGAGCAGAGGATGATCTCCGCGCTGGGGATCGTCGACGCGAGCCGCTGGTACGCCGACAAGGACGGCCGCGAGATCAACGGGGTGACCGTGAACGCGGTGGACCCCGACGGCAAAGTGTGGCTCGCGATGTTCCCCTCGGGCGCGAACCCGCGCCTGGCCCGCTTCGCGCTCGACCCCGAGCCGCTGTGGGAGAACTACTTCGACAACCTCCACCCGGAGGTCTGCCACCGCGTGGACGACTGGCGCGAGCGTTCCACCGGTCTTGTGCTGGGCGTGAACGTGCAGTTCGGCGGGCAGACGCCGCTGAACCTCGCGAAGGGCCTGGTCGCCGCGGGCGCTCCGATCATCGGCACCAGCGTCGATTCGATCGATCAGGCCGAGGACCGCGACCGCTTCGATGCGTTGCTCACCAAGCTCAAGCTGCGGCGTCCCGCGGCGGGCATCGCGCGGTCGATCGACGAGGCCGTCGCCGAAGCCGATCGCATCGGGTACCCGGTGCTGCTGCGCCCTTCGTACGTGCTGGGCGGCCGGGGCATGGAGATCTGCTCGGACGAGAGCGCCCTCCGCAACTTCATCACCACGGCGCTGAAGTCCGCGGGGCTTGACGAAGCGCCGGTGCTGATCGACAAGTTCTTGGACGGCGCGACCGAGGTCGATGTCGATGTCGTCGCCGACTACCAGCCGACTCGCTCGCTCGCGCAGTCCACCGCGCTGGTCTGCGGCATCATGGAACAGATCGAGCACGCCGGCGTGCACTCGGGAGACTCGGCGTGCTCCCTGCCACCAGCCTCGCTCACGCCGGGGGTCCGCACCCGCATCGCCCAACTCGCGCGCAACATCGCGAAGGAGCTCCGCGTCTGCGGGCTGATGAACATCCAGCTCGCGGTGAAGGACGACGAGATCTACGTGCTCGAAGTCAACCCCCGCGCCAGCCGCACCGTGCCCTTCGTGGGCAAGGCGACCCACATTCCGTGGCCGAAGATCGCGGCCAAGGTGATGATGGGCGCGTCGCTGAAGGAGATGGGCATCACCGAGCGCACGCTCCGCGGCTGCTACGCCGTGAAGGAATCGGTCTTCCCGTTCAACAAGTTCCCCGGCGTCGATGTGGTGCTGGGCCCCGAGATGCGCTCGACCGGTGAGGTGATGGGCATCGACGCCAGCCTGCCGATCGCCTACGCCAAGAGCCAGATGGCCGCGGGGAGCGAGCTGCCGATTGACCCAGCCAAGGGCGGCGTCTTCGTCTCGGTCCGAGGCGTGGACCGCCCGGAGATCGTTGAGCCGATTCGGCTGCTCATGGCGATGGGGTTCAGGGTCTACGCGACCGAGGGCACGGCCAACCACCTCCGCGAGCACGGCGTGCGGCCGGAGGTCCTCCAGAAGATCGGTGCGGGCGCTCGGCCCAACGTGCTCGACCTGATGAGCAACGGACAGATCTCGCTGATCATCAACACGCCGACGCGCACGGGATGGAAGACCGACGAGGGACGCATCCGCGCCACGGCGGTGCGGCTGAACATCCCGATGCTGACGACGTCAACCGCCGCGGCGGCGGGGGTTCGCGCGATCCAGGCGATCCGCGAGCACGGCTGGCGCGTTCGCGCGATGCAGGACTATGTGGGATGCGTGGAGTCAGACGCCGATCGTCCGGCCGACGCCGCGGCTCACGCGGGAGCTTTGTAAGCACCCGCCGCGCGGGGCCGGATCAGCAGCAGCTTTGAGGCCGCGAGGATGCCGACTCCGACCACGAGCCACGCGTACTCGCGCTGCATGAAGCCGAGCCAGTAGCACGGCGTGGCGGCGATCATCGCGCACACCCATACCGTCAGCGCGGTGCGAGTGGGGGGCGGGGAGGCCCCCAGCGGCGTCGCGCAGAGCCACACGTACGAGGGGAAGACCAAGCCGTAGAACGCGAGGAATCCTCGGTACGCGGTCTCGAATCCGCCGAGCCCGTGCACGCCGGGCATCCCGGCCACGAACATCGAGGCCAGTAGCCCCACGAGCACCGGGCCCAATGCCCAGAGCCGCGCCCGGGCCGCGGGGGAATCGGCGCCTCCAGCGGGGGCCTCGGCAACCGCATACTTCGCGTGAGCGCCGATGGTGAACCCAAGCTGCACCGCCATGTGGGCGAGGACGAGCGAGTCGAGCGCGAGCGAGAGCGGGATCTCCGTCGCGCCCCCGAGCGGGACGGCGGCGAGAGTCCCCTCCCGCGCGTAGAGCACGGTGAACGAGATCATCGCGGCGAAGAGCACGCAGAATCCGAAGATGAACGCGATCGTGCCCCGAACCCCGGGGAGCCTGCGCCTCGCTTCATGGAACGTGCGGTCAAGGTAGGGACAGAAGCTGAACCCCAGCGCACACACCAATCCGAGACCGGCGAGCGCCGACTTCTCCGGTACCGCCAGCGCGAGCGCCGGCGGAGGACCGACGTGACCGCCCCGAGCGGCGAGCACCATGAGCGATGCGGAGACGATCCATGTTCCAATCGACGCGAGACGGAGCACAGCGGTTCGATCGGTTGCGAAGTGGACAAGGACGGCGAAGCACCCCGCGTCCACGAGGATGGCACCCTGTTCGGGCCCCATCGGGAGCGGTCGCAGCAGCGAACCGAGAAAGAATGCCTGGAAGCACACGGTGACCACCGAGAACAACCAGACCATCCTTCGGTGCGACGCGACGAACTGCTCGCTCGACCCGCGACGCGCGAGCGTCACGCC
>JBMOHX010000219.1:0-6569 GCA_049317625.1 Phycisphaerales bacterium | reverse complement strand
ACCGGTCCCGCGACGAGGTTCCGCTCCGCATTCCCGGGCCCGCCCCCGTGGTTGATGTCAGGGCGGGGGTGCTCTCCGAGCTCCGCTCGCGCCGAGCGCAGCGTGCCTCCCGTGGCGAGATCGCGCTCTGGGCCGGCCTCGCCGCCGCGGCCGCGCTGCTCACAGCGCTCGCGTACGACGCGGTCTCCGACCCCTTCGGACCCATGATGGCCGCGGTCTCGGGAGAGTCAGTGTGAACGCTCAGCCCCAGTCACCCGAAGTGTCCGGCCCACTCCCTGTCGCCCCCCGCCAGCGTTCGCGCCTGCTCCGCACGCTCGCGGCGGTGCTCCTGGGCATTGTGCTCGGCTCCTCGGGCACGCTCGTCATCGGCGTGGGGCTTGTCAAGCACTGGGTCCGCAACCAGGCCGACTGGCCTCATCGTGCCGCGGTCCGCACCGGGCGGGCGCTCTCCCTCGATTCCCGAGAACGGGCCGAGGTCGAGCGCATCTTCGAGCAACGGTTCGCCGCGATCAACGACATCCGCCGGGAGAACTACCCGCGCCTCCAGGCAGAGTTGGATCTCATGCAGTCCCAGGTCGCCCAAACCCTTCCACCCGAGAAGTCCGCCCGCTGGGACGCTTTTTTCTCGCGACTCCGGGAGTCGTTCGTGCTCGCTCCCCCGCCCACCAAATCCGACCCCGTGAGGTAACCGGAGGAGTGTTGGCGATCACTCATCTGTGCCCCCGAGCAAGTGTGTAAAAGCCGGGGCAACAGGAGGTTAAGCACATGAACCGCTCTCGGAAATCACGGATTCTCTCGCTCGTTGGGCTCGCCGCGGTTGGTGCGTGCGTCGTCGGTGCCGGCCAGGCTGCAAAGGCCCACGCGGACGGTCGCCGCGCCGCGTTCATGGTCGGGGAGCTCTATGTCGAAGGCCAAGGGTTGCTCCCCGCCGAGCGTCGCGAGCGAGCGCGTGAGCTGTTCGAGCAGTTGGGTGCTCTCGTCGGAGCCCGCGTGCAGGAGCGCGCCGATGCCAACTCCGACGGAACGCTCGACGCCCAGGAACTCCAGGCCGCCGGCGACACCATGCGGGCCGCGGCCGGGAAGCTCCGAGCGGCGGCGTTGCTCCGGTTCGATCAGGATCTCGACGGTTCCCTGGCCGAAGGCGAGCGAGACAACCTTCGATCCCACATGCGCTCGAAGGCCCAGCGCCTCTTCGCGTCGGCCGACGCCGACAGCAATGGGCGCCTGAGCGACGACGAGATCCGCGCCGCCGCCAAGGCTGGCGTGGGGGACGCCGAGCGGACCCAGCGCCTCACCGACGCTGGCATCGCCCCGCTCCTGTCCGAGTCCGACCGCGCCGCCGCCAGGCAGATCGTCGGGGAGCTGGTCATCACCGTGCGGACCGGCCTTCTGCAGAACTTCGACGCGGACAAGAGCGGCACGCTCGACGAATCCGAGCGTGCCACGCTTAGGCAGCGAGCCATCGCCCGCGCCCAGGAAATCAAGTCCGCGGCCACCGCGGCAGGCGACACCAACGGCGACGGAGCCCTCCGCGGCGATGAACGGAAGGCGATGGTCCGCCGGCTGGTCGTCTCCTGGATGGGCCTCAAGGCCCGCTGACCGGCAGAGTTCCGACCCAGCGCGCAGCCGCGGCACCCTCGCCGCGGCTGTCGTGCGCGCCGTGGGATCCGGATCGACCCTGAGTCGCCCGCGCCGGCGGTTTCGCTATCATGCCGCTCGACTCCCGTCCCGGGGATCGGGTACCCTGACGCCTGACGCGGGGGGGTACTCCTCGCTCAGCTCGCGGGCCCCGCTGGCCCCTTTCGAAAGGAACGCGCCGATGCTCGGATCGAAGTTGGTGCAAGCTCTGAAGCTCGGACTCCTCGCCGCGACGGCAACGCTCGCGCTCGGCCTCGCGGGATGCGAGAAGAAGACCGACGCCCCGGCCAACACCGGCGGGACTCCGGCGAAGAAGGAAACCACGGGCGGAACCGCCCCAGCCGGCGACGCTGCCCCGGCACCAGCCGACGCGGCCAAGCCCGGCGACGAGATTGTGATCGGCCACTACGGCTCGCTCACCGGCAATCAGGCGACGTTCGGCAAGTCGACGGACAACGGGATCAAGCTCGCCGTCGATGAGGCCAACGCCGCGGGCGGCGTCGAAGTGAACGGCAAGAAGCACAAGATCAAGCTCGTGTCCGATGACACGGAGGGCAAGGCAGACAAGGCGGGCACGGTGGTGACGAAGCTGATCACCAAGGACAAGGTGGTCGCGGTGCTCGGCGAGGTGGCCTCGAAGGTGAGCCTGCAGGGTGCACCGGTGTGCCAGGAGTTCGGCGTGCCCATGATCACGCCCAGCAGCACCAACTCCGAGGTGACCAAAGTTGGCGACATGATCTTCCGCGTCTGCTACATCGACCCCTTCCAGGGAAAGGCCGCCGCGACCTTCGTGCAGAAGGATCTGAAGCTGACCAAAGTGGCGCTGCTCTTTGACCAGTCGGGCTCTTACTCGGTGGGGCTCAAGGACGAGTTCTCGAAGGCCTTCCGCGCCAGCGGCGGCACGATCGTGAGCGAGCAGGCGTACAACGAGGGCGACCCTGACTTCTCGGCGCAGCTGACCCGCATCCGCGAGGCGAACCCCGAAGCCATTTTCGTCCCCGGCTACTACAGCGAGGTCGCCAAGATCGCGATCCAGGGCCGCAAGCTCGGGCTGACCGTCCCGCTCATCGGCGGCGACGGGTGGGACAGCGAAGAGCTGGGCAAGAACGCCAAGGACGCGATCGAAGGGTGCTTCTACTCGAACCACTACGCCCCCGACCAGGCCACGCCCGAGATCACCGAGTTCGTCTCCAAGTACCAGAAGGCCTATGGCGGAATCCCGGACGGGCTCGCGGCACTCGGCTACGACGCGGCCAAGATCCTTTTCGCGTCGATGTCTCGCGCCAAGTCGCTCAAGGGCACCGACCTGCGTGACGCGATCGCCGCGACCAAAGACTTCAAGGGCGTGACCGGCTCGATCACCTTGAACGCGGACCGCGACGCCGTGAAGCCGGTGGTCATGGTGGAGCGCAAGGGCGGCGAATGGCGCTTCCGTGCGACCATCGCGCCGGAGTGATCCCGCGCCGGCGATGATCCCGAATGGACCAGTTCCTTCAAACACTCAAGGACGGGCTCGCGATCGGGAGCCTCTACGCGCTCGTGGCCCTCGGGTACACGATGGTGTACGGGATCCTCAAGTTCATCAACTTCGCGCACAGCGACGTGGTGGTCCTCGGGGCCTGGATCAGCCTCCTGCTCGCCGACGCGCTGACCAAGGCGCTCGGTCTGACGGGCACCCCGCCCTGGTGGTTGGGTCTGTTGGTGCTCCTGGGCGCCATGATTTGTTGCGGTCTCATCGGGTTCGCGATCGAACGCCTCGCCTACAAGCCTCTGCGGAGCGCCCCGCGGCTCAACGTGCTCATCACCGCGATCGGGGTGTCGCTGTTCCTCCAGAACTCCGGACAGCTCCCGGCGGTCTTCGGCACCCGGCCCCGCTCGATCGTCCCTCTCTTGCCCGATCAGGTGCTCGCGTCACTTGGACGGGTTGAGCTGCGACTCCTCGACGTCGTCGGCCTGTCGACGGCTCTTTGCCTCATGGTGGCGCTCGACTGGCTCGTCTTCCGCACCAAGCTCGGGCGGGCCATGCGGGCGGTGAGCCACAACACCGTCACCGCGTCGCTCATGGGCGTGCCGGTCAACGCCGTCATCTCCTTCACGTTCGTGCTCGGCAGCATGCTCGCGGCCGCCGGCGGCTTCCTCTGGGCGGTGAAGTACTCGCAGCTCAGCCAGCCCGCCGACACCTCTTGGGTGCTCCTGGGACTCAAGGCCTTCGTCGCGGCGGTGGTGGGGGGGATCGGCAACGTGCGCGGTGCCATGCTCGGTGGGCTCACCATCGGCATGCTCGAGATGTACGGTCGGGCCTACGGCAACGCGAGCCTGGTGGACGTCTATGTCTTCGGCCTGCTGATCCTCGTGCTCCTGTTCAAGCCCGGCGGCATCCTCGGCAAGGCCGTGGTGGAGAAGGTCTGATCACCACCCATGACGCAGTCGCCCGACCAACGCCTCGCCTCGCTCGCCCGTTCCCTTCGGCCCGGGGCCGTCGGCGCTGGGCTCAAGTCCTTCGCGCCCGTCCTCGCCGGGATCGCGCTCGCCTTCGTGCTCCAGCACTACTGCCGCATCCCCATCGGCGACTACCCCGCCAAGCTGCTGCTGGACATCGGCATCGCCGTCGTGCTGGCCGTCTCGCTCAACATCGTCAACGGCTTCACGGGCCAGTTCTCCATGGGCCACGCCGGGTTCATGGCCGTCGGCGGGTACGTCTCCGGAATGGTGACCTACTACGGCTCCATCAAGATCTGGGCGGCCGCCGCGGCTCAGTCGGGCGCACTCAGCACCATGAAGCCCGACATCTCGGGCATGGCGCTGTTCGGCGGCGGAGAACCCCTCTTCCTGGTGGCCATCCTTGCGGGCGGATTCGTGGCGGCGATCGACAAAGAGGACGAAGTGGACGAGGCGGGCGGGCTCGTCGCGGCGATCACGGGGCTCGCGGTAGGCCTGCCCAGCCTGCGTCTGAAGGGCGACTACCTCGCGATCGTCACGCTCGGCTTCGGTGAAATCGTCCGCGTGCTCGTGCAGCAGACCTTGCCCGTGATGAAGCCCCAGAGCGTCGCCTGGAACCTGGTCCACCCCGACTCGCCCGCCCCCGCTGGCGTCGAGAAGGTCGCGGCGTTTGTCTCAGAGCGACTCAACACCACGACCGGCATGACGGAGAACGTCTACACCGCGGTCTCCGAAGCCTCCTGGGTGATGATGGCTCCGCACGTCGGCGGCGCACTGGGTTTCAACGGCATCCCGAAGTACAACAGCCTCTTCTGGGTCTACTCCGCCGTCGCCCTCACCCTCGTCACGGCCTACCGGCTCAAGACCAGCACCTTCGGCCGCGCGTTCCTCTCCATCCGCGAGGACGAAGTCGCGGCCGAGGCCATGGGCGTGAACACCACCCGCTTCAAAGTCACCGCCTTCGTCGTGGCGGCCTTCTTCGCCGGCGTCGCCGGGGCCCTCGCTTCGCACACGCTGGGCGTCGGGCTCGGCGCCGAGACCGCGGGCTTTCAGCGGAGCTTCGACGTCATCATCATGGTCGTGCTCGGCGGACTGGGCAGCATCTCCGGCGCGGTGATCGCCGCGGCGGTCGTGACGCTCCTCCCGGAGTGGCTGCGCCCCATCGCCGAGTACCGCATGATCGTCTTCGCGCTCGCTCTCATCCTCATGATGATCTTCCGCCCCAAGGGACTCTTCGGCGTGCACGAGATCTGGGACCGGGCCGCGTGGGATTGGCTCTTGGGCCGAAAGAGCCCGGGCGGTGGCAAGCCGTGAGCGTCCTCGAAGTCGACGGCGTCAGCAAGAGCTTCGGCGGCCTGAAAGCCGTCCAGGAGTTCTCGCTGCGCCTCGAGCCCGGCGACCTCCGCGGGCTCATCGGCCCCAACGGCGCGGGCAAGACCACCGTCTTCAACCTGCTCACCGGCGTCTACCAACCCGACAAGGGCCGCGTGGTGCTCGCCGGTGAAGACATGGTCGGCCTGCGCCCCTTCGCCATCGCCGCCGCGGGAATGTCCCGCACCTTTCAGAACATCCGTCTCTTCGGCCAGCTCTCGGTGCTGGACAACGTCAAGCTCGCCTTCCACGTCCGCACCTCGCAGCAGATGCTCGGGTCGGTGCTCCGTTTGCCGTACTCGGTTGGAGAAGAGCGGGCCATGACCCGCCTCGCGCGCGAGCTGCTCGGGGTCTTCGACCTCGCGGACCGCGAGCCAGAACCCGCCGGATCGCTCCCCTACGGCGACCAGCGCAAGCTCGAGATCGCCCGCGCACTGGCCACCGGCCCCAAGGTCCTCCTCCTCGACGAGCCCGCCGCGGGCATGAACACCAGCGAGAAGCGGGCCCTCCGCGACCTGATCCGGCGGGTCCGCAAGGAGTTCGACGTCACCATCCTCCTCATCGAGCACGACATGGGCCTGGTCATGGACGTCTGCGAACGCATCACGGTCCTCGACTACGGCCAGATCATCGCCGAAGGAACGCCCAAAGAAGTGCAGGCGAATCCGAAAGTGGTGGAGGCGTATCTCGGGGCGGAGTAAAGCAGCAAAGCAGCAAAGCGATAAAGCAGCAAATGAAGACAAGAGGAAGAGAACACCCTTCGCCGCCCCATTCTGTTCTTATTTGCTGCTTTGCTGCTTTGAGCTTTGCTGCTTTCCCCCGGGGACCCGCCCTTGCTTGAGCTTAAGAACATCGCCGTCTCCTACGGCGCCATCCGCGCCCTCCACGACGTTTCGCTCACCGTGAACGCCGGCGAGATCGTTACGCTCATCGGGAGCAACGGCGCCGGGAAGACCACGACCCTCCGCGCCATCTCTGGCCTCGTGCGCCCCGCCTCCGGCGAGATCACCTTCGAGGGCCAGAGCATCCGCTCCGTGCCGCCGCACCAGATCGTCCGCCTCGGCATCGTGCAGTCCCCCGAAGGCCGCGGCATCTTCCCGAACATGACCGTCGATGAGAAC
>JBMOHX010000218.1:0-6588 GCA_049317625.1 Phycisphaerales bacterium | reverse complement strand
GCGGCGTGAACGTGGAGACCATGCGGTCGGGCTTGTCCGCGGGCTGATCGAGCCGCTCGATGATGGAGCGGGCGAGTTCGAGCGTTGCGTTCGGCGCGGAAACGATGAGCGAGTTGGTCCGAGTGGAAGCCTCGACGCGGATCGTGGGCTGCTTGAACAGGTCAAGTCGCCCCTGCCGGGCGAGCTGCAACTGGACCTGGATCATGCGCGGGTCGGTCTGCTGCTGCTGGACGAGCAGGTTCTCGACGGTCTTGGCGATCGCGGTGACGTCGCCGTGCTTGAGCGCGAACGTCTCGACGCCGGGCGTCTCGGCGCCGCTGGGCTTCACGTCCAGCGGCTTGATGAGTTCCTCGACCTTCGCGAGGTCCTTCTCGACGCCGGTGAGGATGAGCGCGTTCGAGCCGGGGGCGGCGACGACGTTCACCTTTCCGCCGCTGGGGAGGTCCATCTGGTTGAGCGCGGTACCGATGGACTGGGCGACGGTCCCGGCCTCGGCGAAGTTCAGGGGGAGGACTCGCAGGACGTTGCGGCCGATCGCCGCGGACTCGGTGTCGAGCGCCTTGATGATCTCCTCGGCGATCTTCTGGACGTCCTCTGGTGCCGTGATGATCACGGTGTTGGAGGCCGGGTCGGAGGCGACTTCGAGCAGCTGGTTGACGTCGCCGGGGATCGCGCCCTGGGCCTGCTGCTCGGTGATGCGGGTCGTCAGCATCTTCTCGAGCAGCGGCTGGAGCTTGTCCGCGCGGGCGTTCTTGAGCGCGTACATCTTGAGCACGGTGGCGGGCCGGGTCTGCACCGCGTCGAGCCGCTTGATGACGCTCTCGACCTGCGTGAAGATCTCCGTCGGACCGCTTACCACCATCGAGCGGGTGGTGGGCTCGGTGGAGATGCTGATGCTCTGTGCGGCGATGGAGCCCTTGCCGAGGGCTCCGCTCGCGCCGAGCGCTCGCAGGGTTGTGGCCACGGCCTCGAGCGAAGCGCGTTCGAGCCGGTAGGTGCGGAGCTCCACGTTCTCTTCGAGCTTCTGCTGGTCGAGGCTCTTGACGATCTGCTCGAAACCCGCGAGGCGCTTCGCGGGCGCATCGACGATCAGCGAGTTGGTCACGCGGTCCGCCCGCACCACGATCTCGCGCGGCTGGCGGAGGTCTGGGCGGGGCTGGCGGGTCCGCGGGTCGAGCGGCATCGGCGGCTCGGGGTACATCTTGTCGATCGTCTCGGCGAGTTCTTCGGCCCGCGCGACTTTCAGCGGGAAGATCCGGATCTCGCGGCCCTCGCCGTCGGTGGCCTGCGTCTCGTTGAGCTGCGTGACGATCGCTTCGATCTCCGGCAGCACCTCGGCGTGGGCCGAGACGATCAGCGTGTTGGTGGCGGGGTCGGCCTCGACGGAGACCGGAGCACGCGAGCGTTGCTCCACCGGGCGCTTGTCGAACGCGGTCTGCAGGACCGCCGCGAGGTTCGCCGCGTCCGTTGACCGGAGCTTCAGGATGCGCATGGGCGGGCGCTCGGCCTGACGCGAGTTGTCCAACTGGCGTGCGAGCGCCTCGATGACCGCGTACTGACCGGGCTGGGCGGCGACGAGAATGGAGTTGGTGGCCTCGATGGCCTCGAACTCGGGCGCGGGACCGCCGCGGAGCTTGAGCGAGCCCGTCGACTTCACCATGTCGCGGAGGAAATCGACGACCTCGCCGACCTTTGCGAGTTTCAGTTCGAGGAGGTGCACTTCGCGCGCGGGGCCCGCCTGGCGTCCGAGTTCCTCCATGACTTTCAAAAACCTGGCCATCGCCTCGCCGTCGGCGACGACGCTGAGCGAGTTGCTCGCCTCGTCAACCTGGACCTCGATCGGGTTCGCGCCCGGGATCTGGGCCACCTGAGCGTCGTAGATGCTCAGGGCGCGTTCCTTCACCTTCCCCGCGTCTTCGGTCGCGATCGGGAAGATCCGGAGACCCTTCTCGATGGGGACGAGCGAGAGGTCCTTGAGCACCTGTTCGACCGTGGAGAAAGTCTTGGCGTCGCCGGCCACGATCAGGGTCGAGCTCTTGGGCTCGGTTTCGATCAGCACCTGCACCGACTGCTTGCCCGGCTGGGCGGGCTCGCTGAGCACGCCCTTGCTCGACATCGCCGTGAGTGTCCGCGCGACCGCGTCCAGGCTCGGCCCCTGGATCCTGAACGTCCGCAGCTGCGCCGCGGGGGGCAGTTCCACGCGATCGAGCTTCGCGGCGAGTTCTTGCAAGCTCTCCATGCGCTCGGAGGGGGCATCGAAGATCAACGAGTTGCTGCCGGCGTCGGCGGAAACCGAAACTTCCTTCGGCTGCTTCAGCCAGGGCTGCGGGCGGCCGAGCCTGTCGGTCGGCGTGGGCGGCTCGGGGTAGAGCTTGTCCATCGCCACGGCAACCTCGGTGGCTTTCGCCACCTTCAGCGGGAACAGCTGCGTGATGCGCTGGGGCCCGGTCTTCTTGTCCTTGTTGAGCTCGTCGACGAACGTCTTGATCTCTTCGAACAGGTCGGGGTGGGCCGAGACGATCAGCGTGTTGGTTGCGGCGTCGGAGCGCACGTCGACCGGCTTGGCGGCGCGTTCGGATTGGGGGCGCTTGCCGTACTGCTCGGCGAGCATCGTCGCGATGCCCGGCGCGTCGGCGGATCGGAGCTGGAGCAGCTTCAGCGGCGGCAGGTCAGACCGATCGAGCCTGTCCAGCCTCGTGATGAAGTCCGTCACCACGCGGTGCTGCGTCTCTTCCGCCGTGACCAGGATCGAGTTGGTCTTGTCCAGCACGCGCAGCGTCGGGGGGGGCACGGCTCGGGAGGGGTCGATCGAGTCGGCGCTCGCGAGGAGCGCGGTGAGCTCGGGGAGGATCGTCGCGGCGTTCGCGCTCTCCAAATCTACGACGCGGGTGCTCCGCACCGGCGGGCTCAGGAGCTGCGCCTGGTCGAGCGCTTCGGTGTAGACGCGCATGGTCGCGGGCTTGGCGATCAGGGTCACGCTGCCGGTGCGGTCGTCGAACCGGACGGTGACGTCGCCGAGTTGCTCGGGCGTGACGCCGCGGGTGCGCTCCTCGAAGAGGGCCTTGGCTCGCTCGAGAAGGGCCGCCGGGTCGGACGAGCTCAGCTTGACAACCCGCAGTTCGCGGCTGCCCGCATCGGCGGCGTCGAGCTGTTCGATCAACCCGGAGATCGTGGGGAACTGGTCGGGGCGGGCGCGAACAAGAAGGGTTCGCACCTCGTCGATGCCTTCGAAGCTCGGCTCCACGTACGGGGTGCCGTCAGTGGGCGTGAGCAGGGGGCGAGAGAGGCGGGCGATCTTCTGCGCGAGCACGGTCGCGTCGGCCTTGGTGAGGACGAACCGGCGGGTTTCCTGATCGACCGCGGAGGCGGCCTGCGCGGTGGTGATCAGCGCATCGAACGCCGCGAGCGCAGCGCGTGAGCCGATCAGGGTCGCGGTCCGGCTCTCAGGGTCGAACGAAGAGAGCACCGGGTCGCGCTCGGCTTTGCCTGTCTTGGCGTAGAGGTCGGTCGCGGCGTCCAGCACCGCCTTCGGGTCCGTCGCCTTGATCCGTACCAGTCGCACCTCGCGGTCCGAGTCGGTGGCGACGTCGAGCCCGGTCACGAGCTGCACGAAGGCGTCGAGCTCGGGGCCCGGGCCGGTCGCCACAAGGGAGGAACCGCCGCCGAGCGGGGCGAACCGGACCATCTGCAACTGGCGCGGCGTCAGCAGGCGGGGCAGCATCGCCTCGATTGCCTGGGGCGTGGTGTGCTTGAGGGCGATGGTAATCGCGCGCCGCTCGACGGTCCCCGGGGCTGCGCCGTTGCCGACGACTCCGGGGTCAACCTGCGAGAGCAGCGCCACCGCCTGCGCAAGCAGGGCCGACTCGCCGACCATCGTCATCTTCGACGACTCCGGCATCGGGATGAGTGTGGGCTTCCGGCGCGGCTCGACGCTCGCGAACAGGTCGTTCACCCGCTTGGCGGCTTCTTCGGCCGTGATAGCCGAGAGGGTCACCGTCATCATCTGCGAGGCGGCGGCATCGCCACCCTCTGGCACGTCCAGCAGCCCGATGAGTTCCTTGCACGTCGCGATCCGCGCGGCGGAACCGACGGCGATGATCGAGTTGGTCCGCGGATCGGGCTGGAGGTTGAGGCCCGAGACCGAGACGTCCTGCGACGTGGTCTTGCGTCCGTCCTTGTCGATGAAGGTCGTGACGGTGCGCTCGCCGATGAGCCCCTTGAGCGCGGTGTGCACCGCCTCGCACTTGGCGTACTTGAGCGCGAAGATCTCGAACTTGGAATCCACCGGCCGGACCGCGTCGATGGCGGTGATCACCTCGCGGATCCGCTGCACCTGGGCCGCGGTCTCGACGAGCACGATCATGTTCTGAGCCTGAACGGGGACCACGCCTCCGTACGGACCGATGAGCGCCTTGATCTGCTCGGCGACGAGGTCGGCCCGGGCGTTGTCGAGCGGGATGTTGACCGTCACGAACTGATCGGGTGTGAGCCCGGCCACCGCGTCGGGCTTTGAAACCGGCAACGGCTTCTTCGCCGCGTCCTGCAAGGAGGACAGGTACAGGTACTGCTCCTGCTTGCGGAGGTGCACGCCGTAGCGCTGGAGGTTCAGGTTCAGGATGCTCAGCGCGTCCTTGAAGGTGTGCCCGGTCGCGCTCACGAAGGTGATGGTGCCCTGCGGCGCAGGTGCCTCGAAGATGATGGGCACGCCGCTCTCGCGCGCGAAGGTGTCCAGCACCCTGTCGATCGGCGACTCCTTGAAGTTCAGCACGATCAGCGGATCGGCCTCGGGCTGGGGCTTCACTTCGGGTTGGGGCGTCGGGGTGGACGGCGCGGGGACGGCGGCGGCGGTTGTTGCCGCGGGCTGTACTTCGGGGGTGGGCGCGGGCTGCGGGTTTGGCTCAGGGACAGCCGGGGCGTCGGCCGACTTCTCCGGGGTCGCGGGGGTTGCCGGCGCGGGCTGCTCCTGCGGTGCCGGTGCGGGCGCGGGTTGCGTCTGGGGTGCCTGTTCCTGCGCGAAGATCGAGACGGGCGTCCCGGCGCTGGACGCGAGCGTCGCGGCCACCAACAGAGTCTTGGTTCTTCGCATCAGAGCCTCCTTGTCGTGGTCCCCACGACCGTGTCCGCTCGCCCAAACAAATCACAACCAACCATCGGTCGGCCAACAAGGCAGTCTATCTCATCCAACCGGTCGACGTGAGGCAAGGGTTTCCCCGTTCGTCACCTCGAACCGCTTCCCGCCGATCTCGAAAACCGCCCGCTCGCCGGCGCCGCTGATGAGCACCGCGTCGAGCACGGTTTCACCGGGCACCACCGCGCGCGACTCGCCGCTTCGGCGGTTGACCATGATGACCGTGAGCCCGGACCTCCCGGACATCACGCCGCTGACCGCCCACTCTTCGTACGGCGGGAAGAGTCGCTCCGGGGGAGTGTCCGTCGGGGGGGGCGGCGGAGGCGTGGCTTCCGTCACGACCGTTTCCGGCGGCTTCAGCCGGCGGAAGATATTGCGTGCCGCCATCGCCGCGGCGTATTGCCCGCCCTCTTCGCTCACCTGGGCGATCTCCGGCTCGGGGATGTCCTTCCCGGCCCAGTCGGGCAAGAACAGACTCTCGACGTCCATCTTTAACTCGAACCGTTCGCGTTCTTTGCCCACCGGTCGCATCGAGATCGCCTCGACGCGGTGCAACCACGGCTGGGCCTGCACGGCCGCCACGCACCGCGCGACCTGCTCGAGCGTCCCCGTTCCCTTCAGCGTGGCCCTGAGCGAAACGAAGTCGGGGGAGGCGTTGAGGATCTTCTTGACGGGACCGGGCACGCCCTTGGCCTGCGTCAGCGGGCTCTCTCGCTCGCGCGGCTGGGTGGTGTTCACCACGGCACCTTGAAGCCCCTCCTGCTCCAGCAATCTCGTCAATCCGGTGCGGAGGCGGTGCTCGACGAGGTCGAGCTGAACGCCGAGCGTCGTCTTGGCGGCAGCGCGGAGGCTGGCCTCGGCCTCTGCCCGCCGGTCGATGATCTTCTGGTATCGATCGATCGAACCTTCAATCGCGGAGATCTGGGCGTCAAGCTCGGCCCTGGGGTTGGCGTAGACAGAGGTGTAGCTGAACCACGCGACCGCGGCACCACCGAGGACCCCGCCCCAGACCACCATGCGTTTCTGGGAGGGCTTCACTTGGCCTCTCCCTTCTGGTCGACGGCGGGCGGTGCCACCTTGGCGGCATCTGGATCGAACTTCGGTGCCAGCCGCGGAGTGGTCAGTTCGAGCGCGAAACGATCGGGCATGTCGGGACCCGAGCTCACAACGTCGTAGATGCCACGTTCGAGCAGAGTCTGGCGGTAGAGGCCCACGCCCACGCCGCCGCGTTGGGTGCCCGCGACCTTGAGAGCGACCGTGTTCCCCGAGATCCACTCACCGTTGGTGTAGGATCCACCCTTCTTGACGGCGAAGGTCAGTTGCGAGCGAAGGCCGCCGCTGAACTCGTCGAGCACGCACTCGCCGGCGGGGAGGGCCGCTTCGGCGAACTGCTTCATCCAGTCGGGCCGGGCCTCGGACCAGTGTTGGAGGTGGGCCGCGCGCGCCTCGACCGCGAGCGC
>JBMOHX010000217.1:0-6661 GCA_049317625.1 Phycisphaerales bacterium | reverse complement strand
GGAGTTGGCTGTCGTCACAGACCGCGAGCTCAAACCTTCGCGCATCAAGCACGGCGATCGCAGGGTCAAAGAGCGAGCGTCCCAGCCGCATCGCCTCGACTTCCACGCTCAGACGCTGCCCCTGCTTGGCGTCGACCACGTACCAGTCCGCGTCCTCGTTGGTCACGACCCCGTGCACCGTCGTGTTCATCGCGATGCGCTGCGCGGTCTCCAGTCCTGCGTTGGGTTCCTGCTCGTCCACACAGGCGAACGCGCCGATGAAAATCGTGTGCAGGTCGGAGAGCCCGCCGGCGGTTCGAAGCCGGAAGGGATACTCGCCCGGTTCCGCGCCCGCGTCGGCGACGCACTCGGCCTTCACGGTCTTCTCGTCCACCGCGGTGACCTTCTCGACCCGCACCCCGGCGCGATGGAAGTGAATCGCGAGCGGCGCCGAGAGCCGCTCGCCCGTGATGGTGAGCACAAAGGGCTCCCCGCGCCGGGCACCGGGGGGCTCGACCAGTTTGACCTCGGGCCCGCCCGCGCTCGCGGCCGCGGCCGCGCAGGCGAGCACGCCCGCAGTCAGAAGCCGGGTGCTGAGATGGGAGTAGATCATGGGCGGGCGCTCACGCGGGCTCGGCGAGGATCTCTTTCAAAACCCTCCCGTCCTTGACGATCTCGATGGGCCGGTCCCCCGGCGCCATGATCTCGCTCTCGGCCGAGATGCCCAGCTGGTTGTACACGGTCGCCGCGAGATCTTGGACCTGCACAGGATCGGCGTCGGGGGCGTTCCCGGTGGCGTCCGACGACCCGTAGACGAGCCCCTTGTGCACGCCGCCGCCGGCGAGGGCGACGCTGAACACCCGCGGCCAGTGGTCGCGTCCGCCGTCCTTGTTCACCTTCGGAGTTCGGCCGAACTCGCTGGTCACCATGACGAGCGTCGAATCAAGCATCCCGCGCCGGTCAAGGTCCCCGATGAGCGCCGCGAACGCCTGATCGAACTGGCTCAGCGGATCGCGGATCGCCCCGATGTTCGCGTGGTGGTCCCAGCTTCCGAACGTCGTGGACACGAAACGGACCCCGCCCTCGACCAGCCTCCGGCAGAGCAGCATCCGCTGCCCGGCGGCGTGGCGGCCGTACTCGTCGCGCACCGCGTCGGGCTCTGCCGCGAGATGAAAGGCCTCGCGTGCGCTCTGCGAGCTGAGCAGCGTGTACGCCCGCTGGTAGAACTCGTCCATCGCACCGATCGCGTCGGAGCGCTCCGCCTCGCGGAAGTGCGCGTCGACCGCTTCGAGCATCCGGCGACGGCGTTCGAAGCGGGCGTGGTCGACATCCGCCGGCGCGCCGAGGTCACGGACCGCGAAGTCGCGGTCGGCGGGGTCGGACCCCAGACTGAAGGGGCCGAAGCGGTCGCTGAGGTACCCGGTCCCGGCGTACTCGTTCGGAACCGACGGCACGCAGACGTACGGGGGGAGCTCGGTTTTCGGGCCCATCTCGTGGGCGATCACCGAGCCCATGGACGGGTACCGCACCGCCGGGCTCGGCCGGTACCCGGTGAACATGTTGTGCGTGCCCCGCTCGTGGGCCGCTTCGCCGTGCGTCATGCTCCGGATGATCGTCAGCTTGTCCGCGACCTTCGCGGTCGCGCGCAGCGGCTCCGAGAAGTGAACCCCCGGGATCGCGCTCTCCACTGTTCCCAGCGGGCCCCTGTACTCGACCGGGGCGAACGGCTTTGGGTCGAACGACTCCTGCGCGGAGAGGCCGCCCGGAAGGAAGATGTGGATGATCGACTGGGCGACGGCGGGTCGGAGCGGGACCTTCTTGATGTCCGCTCGCGCGGTCCGCAGCAGGTACTCTGGGAGCGTGAGCCCGAGGGCCCCGACCAGCCCGACGTACAGAAACTCCCGACGCGATCGCCCGATGCCCAGCACGGACTGGTGTTGGCCGGCCATGAGACGCTCTCCCGGAACCGCGCCGAAAGCCGGCGACAGCCCCGAGATTCTACACAAGGCGCGTGCACCGCCGAGGGCTACGCGGCCCGCGTGAACCCGGGAGTCTTCTGGCACAGAGAATCGCGGATGGCGGGAAGCCGCTCGAAGAAGCAGGTGCACCGGTCTTCGAGCCCCTGGCGGGCGGTCCGGATCTTCACGATGTCGCCCTCGCGGCACGCCTCCTGGAGCACCGCGGCTGCCGCCTCCACCTCGTTCGCGCCCACCGTGGCGGCGGCGCCTCGGATGACCTGCGTCTGTTTTTGCGCGCGGCCCAGGTCCAGCCCCGCGAGGGCCTGATCGAGTTCCTCCTGCGCCTTGGGGAGGGTCTTCGAGTACTCGTCCAGCACGCTGAGCATCAGGGGGACGCTGTGGGCGCACCGGGCCGCGAGCCCGTCACCGTCGAACGCCTCGGAGTTCATCGCGACCCTTGCGAGCGAGCAGGCCTGCGGGTCCGGATCCGCCGCGGATGTGGACTCGACAAGCACCGGCAGCCACCCGCCCGACTCGGCCATGGCCGAGAGCTTTCCCAGCAGCGAGCGGAGATCGACGGGCTTGGTCAGGAAGTCGTCCATCCCGGCTCGCATGCAAGACTCTTTGTCCTCGCGCAGTGCGTTGGCCGTGAGCGCGACGATCGGGAGTCGGTTGGAGTGCCGGCAGGAGCGCTGCCCGGCGGCCTCCGCGGCTCGGATGCGCCGCGTCGCCTCGAACCCGTCCAAGACCGGCATCTGGCAGTCCATCAGGACGACGTCGAACTCACCGGTCATCGCTCTGGCCTCGGCCTCTTCGCCGTTCACCGCCACCAGACAAGCGAAGCCCTCCTCGTTCAGCAGCTCGGTGATGATCGCCTGGTTGACCTCGTTGTCTTCCGCGATGAGCACGCGCACCCCCGACCAGCGCCGCCTCGGCCCGCTCTGCTCGTGCGTAGGAGTCGGCTTGGTGACGGAGCGGCACTGGGCGAGCGCGAGCACGATCGCGTCGAGCAGCGCGGACTGAAACAGCGGACGCCCGACCACCGCCGCGACCCCCGTGGCCCGGGCGATCTCCGCGGCTTCTGAGTCCGCGTCGTCGGTGATCCCGATGAACGTGGGACCGCTGCCGTCGCAGATCGCGCGGACTCCCTCCTGGATCTCGATGACATCCGAACTGTCACGACGCCCGAGGATAATGAGGTCCGGCGAGTTGGCGGTGCCTTCGGATGCCCGCAAGATCGACGCCATCGCGTCGATGTCCTCGCACACCTCGTGCGCGATCCCCCACGACGCGAGCATCTCACGCAGCGCGTCGCTCTCGCCCGCGTCGAGCCCGACCGCGATCGCGCGGGCCTCGTCCAGCCGCAGCCCCGCGCTCGAGCCGGGCTGGTTCTTACCCGGCGCTTTCTTGAGCGGGGCGGTGAACCAGAATGTCGAGCCACGGCCCGTTTCGCTCTCCACGCCGATCTGGCCGCCCATCATCGCCACCAGGCTCCGGCAGATCGCGAGCCCCAGCCCGGACCCGCCGTACCTGCGCGTCGTCGAGGCGTCGACCTGCGAGAACGGCGTGAATAGACAGTCGACCCGGTGCGTCGGGATGCCGATCCCTGTGTCCGTCACGGTGAAGCGGACCTCGACGCTGTCGTCCTGGTCGCGGTCGACGACCGCGCGCACGAACACCCCGCCGTCGGCGGTGAACTTCACCGCGTTCGCGCAGAGGTTCATCAGCACCTGGCGGAGACGGGTCGGGTCGCCGATCATCAGACGCGGCAGCTGCGGCGAGGCGACCGCCTGGAACCGCAGCCCCTTCTGCTCCGCCCGCGAGATTGTGGCGTCGCTGATCTGCGCGAGCAGCTCGCGCAGGTCGAACTCGATCTCCTCCAGCTCCACCTTCTGCGCCTCGATCTTCGAGAGGTCGATCACGTCGGAGATCAACTCCAGCAGCGTCTGCGAGGAGCTCCCGAGCATGCGCAGGTACCGGCGCTGATGATCGTCCAGCCTCGTGCGCGACAGCAGCTCGGTCGTCCCAATGATGCCGTTGAGCGGCGTTCGGATCTCGTGGCTGAAGTTCGCGAGGAACTGGCTCTTGGCCTTGTTCGCGGTCTCCGCGGCTTCGCGGGCCTCTTCCGCCGCGAGGCGGGCTTCCTCGGCCTGCCTCCGGAGTGATTCAGATTGGACACGCGCCGCGTCCGCCTGCGCCCACGCGATCTCGGCTTCGCTCGCTCTCGTCTCCGCGATCACGTTCGCCGCCCGCAGCTCGGTGTCCGAGCCGAACTTCGCGACGACCTCTCGCTTGAGAAACACAACGACGACCGCGACCAGGTGCGCACTCGCGATCGGGACCAGCCACATCAAGATGGCGAGGGTGCGGGCCGTGTTCTTCGCATGGAGCCAGGCCGCGGCCGGGTAGTCGACCCCGACGACCGCCTCGACCTCGCCGCTGGGACCCCGGACCGGCGCGACCGCGGAGACCCAGGTGCCCCACTCGTCGGTGTAGATCTCGTCGTCGAATCCGGCTTTCCCTTCGAAAGCCGCGCGGATCGTGGGAGAGAACCCCTCGTACGGCTCCATAATCGGCGTGCGTTCCTCTCGGTCATCGCCGTAGTCACCGTCGTGGTTGTAGTCGGTCTCCGAGTCGGCCAGAAGGAAGAGCTCGTCCCCAACCCTGCGGAAGGTGTAGATGTCCGCGATGCTGCGATTCGCCGCGAGCCACCGCTTCTGCATTTCGATGACGTCGAGGTAGAGCGGGTCGTCGGAGGCCGTGTTGTTCCTGATGCGCCAGTGACCCACGTGCTCCAGTTCCGCCGCGTACGTGGGCGCGAGCCCTTCCACCATCTCGCGTCGTTGGTTGAGCGCCTCTGCGGCGGAGCGCTCGGCGTGCATCCAGGCACCGCCGAGGAGCAGCACGACGACCGCCGCGAGCGCAACGGACACGCGTCGGTCGGTCAACCTCAATCCCAGTCGGTAGACTGCCCACGATCCCGCCACGGAGAGCAGGAGGAGGATCAAGAAGTCGAAATGGTCCGCGATCGCGCTCATGCGCTCCTGACTGATCTGGCACCGATTCCCGGGCCGTGGTGCCCCGCCAACGCGGGGTCTCTGATGGTCCGCATCGCCATTCATCGGTCGATCGCCCGTCGATGTGAAGCCCGGCCGCCGAAGCCTTCCAAACTCCGCACCTTGTGTTCCGGTCGGGGCACGTCCGAAAATCCGCGGGAACGCCCGCCTTCGAGAACCTGCGATGTCCCCTGAGTCGCCCGGGCCGACAATCATGTCGGAATGGACCTGCCGCGTCTGCCAGGACCTCGCCTCGATGCGGCACCTGCTTCGGCTCCGCGATCACCGCTCAACCCTTAAAGGAACAAGCCATGAACCGATCCTCCATGTGGTTCCGGTCTCTTCTGCTCGCTTCTCTGTGCTGCGCCCAGTTCACGGCACTTGGTCAGGAAGCCCCTGACGCCCCTGAGCGGGACGCCGTTCGGCGAGGGGAGCCCGGAGAGCAGGCCGTCGAGGGCAACCGCCCGGAAGGCCGCCGCGAGCCGCGCGCCGATCGTCCGGATGAGGGAGAGGGCCGCCGAGGCCCCGGCCCTCGGGGAGAGATGCTTCGCGAAGAGAGAATCGATCGTCTGCCGGCGTCGCCCGGCGGTCCCGATGACCGCCCCATGGCTCAGGAAGACGGCCGCAGGGGTGCGCCCGTCGACCGGGAAAGCCGTCGCGCCGAACGCCGGCGTCACAAGATGGAGCGGGGCGAACGCGGCGGCCCCGAAGGCGCGATGCGCGGCCCTCGCGGCGGTGGTCGCGGCGGTTTCGAAGGTGGGCCCGAAGGTATGAAGGGTGGCCCGCGTGGCGGCGGACGCGGTGGCCCCGAAGGCATGATGGGTGGCCCGCGCGGTGGTGACCGCGGCGGCCCCGAAGGCATGATGGGTGGTCCGCGCGGCGGCGACCGCGGTAGCCCCGAAGGCGAGATGCGTGGCCCTCGCGGCGGTGGCCGCGGTGATTTCGAAGGTGGCCCCGAAGGCATGATGGGCGGCCCGCGCGGTGGTGGCCGCGGCGGCCCCGAAGGCATGATGGGCGGCCCGCGCGGTGGTGACCGCGGCGGCCCCGAAGGCATGATGGGTGGCCCGCGCGGTGGTGACCGCGGCGGCCCCGAAGCCGAGATGCGTGGTCCGCGCGGCGGTGACCGCGGCGGCCCCGATGGCATGATGCGTGGCCCTCGCGGCGATGACCGCGGTGGGTTCGAAGGTGGGCCCGAAAGCATGATGCGTGGCCCGCGCGGTGGCGGCCGCGGCGGTTTCGAAGGTGGGCCCGAAGGCATGATGCGTGGACCGCGCGGGGGCGGCCGCGGCGGCATGATGGGCGGATCGCCGCGCGGCGGCTTTGGTCGCGGCCCCGAGGGAATGATGCGAGGCCCTCGCGGTGGCGGCCCCCGCGGGGACTTCCGCCGTGGCCCGGCCGGCCCCGGCCCTCGGCCCGGCTTTGACGGCCGCGAGCCGGTGTGACAAAACGTGGCAGCCGTCTCTGACGGCTGGGTCTCAAAGCGGCGTCCAGCCGCTTTCTGCGTTTTGGCTGCCTAGCGAAGAATCGGCACGCCGCCGCGACCCAGCCGCGATCATGCGGCTTCCACGGTCGGCGGTCCTTCCTACTCGCTCTGATCTAGCACGGCCATGAAGGCTTCCTGCGGGATCGTCACGCTGCCGACGTTCTTCATCCGCTTCTTGCCTTCCT
>JBMOHX010000216.1:0-6672 GCA_049317625.1 Phycisphaerales bacterium | reverse complement strand
GCATACCTCCAAACAGAGCACCAGCGCGCCCAACACCCGTCCCACGCGGGGAGCGCTTCGCGCGCTTCGAGTTCCAAAAACCCCTCGACAGCCCGTGGCTGTCGAGAGGCGAGTCGTTCGATGCACGCCGGAGTCCGGCGTGAGGCAATCAGCGACGGCGACGGCCGACGACCAGACCACCAAGGCCCAGGAGGGCCGCGGCGGACGGGGCGGGGATGAAGGTCAGGGTCGCGCCGATGGTGTCGTTGGTCGGGGCCTCAACCGTGGTGAACGGGGAGGTGCTGGTGACCCAGGTGGCCGAGCGGGTGTTCGCGGGGTTGGCGGTCGCACCGGAGGTGCGGAAGCCTTCCTGCGGGATGGTGAAGCTGATCGAGCCGCTCCGGCGGGCGTCGGCGAAGTCCATACCCCACACGAAGAGGGGGAGTTCGTTGAGCCGAGCTGGGGGGAGAGGGTGTTGTTGGAGGTGTTGATGCCGGCGCCGCCGGTCACGTTGTTGGTGCCCGAGCCCTGGCCGGGGTGGTTCGTGGCGGCGGTCTCGGCGAAGCGCAGATAGTTGGTGCCGCCGAAGGCGTACTGGTGGGCGGCGACGGCCGACACGGTGGTCGCGCCGAAGACGCGGCCGAGCGTCGGGGTCGCGCCGAAGTCGGCGACAACGCGGCCGGTGGGGTTGAAGGCGAGGACGGTGTCACCGTTGGCCGAGTCCCAACCCGCGCCGGTGGGCTGCGAGCGACCGCCGTTGAAGAACAACGGGGTGGGGCCGCCGTTGGCGATGTAGGTCACGTGAACGCGGGCGAACACGCGGCTGGTGATCGCGGGGTTGATCTCGAGGGCGTTGGTCCAGTTCGTGCCGTTCGTCGACAGCTCGATCTCGAACTGAGAACGCTGCGAGACCTGCGCGGAAGCGCCAGTTGCCACCGCCGCCACAAGCAGAACGCCGATGAGATTCTTCAATGCAAGTCTCCAACGACCAAAGGTCCGCGCATCCCGCACCCGTCCCACGCGGGGGAGTGCTTCGTGCGCGTGTCCGACAAACAAAAACCCCTCGACAGGTTGCGGCTGTCGAGGGGCGAGTCATTCAGTACACACCGGAGTCCGGCGTGAGGGTGATTAGCGACGGCGACGGCCGACGACCAGACCACCGAGGCCCAGGAGGGCAGCAGCGGACGGGGCGGGGACGAAGGTCAGGGTCGCGCCGATGGTGTCGAGGGTCGGGGCCTCAACCGTGGTGAACGGGGAGGTGCTGGTGACCCAGGTGGCCGAGCGGGTGTTCGCGGGGTTGGCGGTCGCACCGGAGGTGCGGAAGCCTTCCTGCGGGATGGTGAAGCTGATCGAGCCGCTCCGGCGGGCGTCGGCGAAGTCCATACCCCACACGAAGAGGGGGAGTTCGTTGAGCCGAGCTGGGGGGAGAGGGTGTTGTTGGAGGTGTTGATGCCGGCGCCGCCGGTCACGTTGTTGGTGCCCGAGCCCTGGCCGGGGTGGTTCGTGGCGGCGGTCTCGGCGAAGCGCAGATAGTTGGTGCCGCCGAAGGCGTACTGGTGGGCGGCGACGGCCGACACGGTGGTCGCGCCGAAGACGCGGCCGAGCGTCGGGGTCGCGCCGAAGTCGGCGACAACGCGGCCGGTGGGGTTGAAGGCGAGGACGGTGTCACCGTTGGCCGAGTCCCAACCCGCGCCGGTGGGCTGCGAGCGACCGCCGTTGAAGAACAACGGGGTGGGGCCGCCGTTGGCGATGTAGGTCACGTGAACGCGGGCGAACACGCGGCTGGTGATCGCGGGGTTGATCTCGAGGGCGTTGGTCCAGTTCGTGCCGTTCGTCGACAGCTCGATCTCGAACTGAGAACGCTGCGAGACCTGCGCGGAAGCGCCAGTTGCCACCGCCGCCACAAGCAGAACGCCGATGAGATTCTTCAATGCAAGTCTCCAACGACCAAAGGTCCGCGCATCCCGCACCCGTCCCACGCGGGGGAGTGCTTCGTGCGCGTGTCCGACAAACAAAAACCCCTCGACAGGTTGCGGCTGTCGAGGGGCGAGTCATTCAGTACACACCGGAGTCCGGCGTGAGGGTGATTAGCGACGGCGACGGCCGACGACCAGACCACCGAGGCCCAGGAGGGCAGCAGCGGACGGGGCGGGGACGAAGGTCAGGGTCGCGCCGATGGTGTCGAGGGTCGGGGCCTCAACCGTGGTGAACGGGGAGGTGTTGGTGACCCAGGTGGCCGAACGGGTGTTCGCGGGGTTGGCGGTCGCACCGGAGGTGCGGAAGCCTTCCTGGGGGATGCTGAAGCTGATCTCGCCGCTCTGGCGGGTGAAGTTCATACCCCACACGAAGAGGTTGAGGTCAGAAATCCCGAGCTGGGGGGAGAGGGTGTTGTTGGAGGTGTTGATGCCGGCGCCGCCGGTGACGTTGTTGGTGCCCGAGCCCTGGCCGGGGTGGTTCGTGGCGGCGGTCTCAGCGAAACGCAGGTAGTTGGTGCCGCCGAAGGCGTACTGGTGGCCGATCACGGCCGACACGGTGGTCGCGCCGAAGACGCGGCCGAGGACCGGGGGGTTCGCGTTGAGGTCAGCGACCACGCGGCCGGTGGGGTTGATGGCGAGGGCGGTGTCGCCGCCAGCCTGGTTCCAACCCGCGCCCGTCGGCTGGAAGCGGCCACCGTTGAAGAACAACGGGGTGGGGCCGCCGTTGGCCACGTAGGTCACGGTCACGCGAGCGAACACGGGACCAGCCTCGGTGACGGGGTTGAACGTCATGGTGTTGGACCAAGTGACGCCGCGGTCCTTGGACAGCTCGATCTCGAACTGAGAGCGCTGCGAAACCTGAGCGTTCGCCGCGACAGCCATGCCCGCCACAACCATGAGAGAAACGAGAACCTTCTTCATATAATCTCCTCACGAACCATTAGGCGACAACAGGGAGAGAGTCCCGCGCCGCACACTGACACCAGGTCGAACGACTCGTACCTGTCACTCGGAACATACATCACGGTGGTGGGTTTGCCATGAAAATGGCGGATTGGCTGAAAAATCCGGATGCGCGGGCCGCCAATCGCGAAAGTACTCGAAAACGGGCACTCTTCCGCGCGTTCGCCGGATTCGCCAAAGGCCCCGTTTGTCAGCACTTACAGAGGACGCACGCGGAGTTGCGTCGGCTCCACCCCGGTCACGCGAACCTTCGCGCCCGACGAGACCAGCGTGGTTTCCGAGAGCGCGTCGTACCGCTGGTCACCGATCTTGACCACCCCTACGGGGCGGAGTTCTGTGACCACTTCACCCTCCCGCCCCATCAACTGAAGACGGGCGCGGAAGGCTTCTTCCTCTTCTTCCCGAGCCGCGGCGACCACCTCGTCGGCGTCGGCGCTCGTCATCTTTTTCCCGAGCGCTGTCTGGCGGTACACCTTCAATCCATAGAAGAACGTCGTCGGCCCGCCGATCAGGACCGACGTCAACCCACCCAGGCCCCAGCCCAGACTCGCTCGGAACAGGCAGAACACCCCCACACACGCCAGCGCGAGCGAGGTGATCCCCAGAATCCCAGCCGTCGGCACGAAGATCTCGAGGATCAGCAGCCCGAAGGCGAGCCCAAGCAGAATCAGTCCCCAGACGAGCCACTCCATGTCGTTCGATCCCTCTCGAGTTCGCGCCTTCTAAGCGACTTGTTCGACACCCACACGAGCACCCGCGACCGAGACAACCCGGACCTTGCTGCCCGCCCGGATGTACCCGATCTCCGCGATCGCGTCAACGATCCGGTCCCCGATCAGAATACGACCCGAAGGCCGAAGGTCGGTTTGGGCGGTACCCGTCTCTCCGACCTCGGCGGCGGAGTCTGATCCGGTCCCCATCGCGGCGAGAAACTCCTCTTCCTCCTCCCCGCCGGTCCCGACCTCGCGGAGCACGAGCCGGCCGAAGATCGGCACTTTGCCGAGATGCTTGATCAGGAAGTACATCCCGACACCAGCCGTGAACGCGCCGAGCATCACCGTGACGAGGCCGATAACCATCTGGTCCTGGGCCCTGCCCGACTGAGTGACCGATCCGCCCGCGGGGACGAACGTCCCGACAAGGCCACCGAAGAGCAGGAGGATCCCAAGCACGCCCGCGACGCCGAACCCGGGCAGCACCAAGACCTCAACTCCGATGAGCAAAACCCCCAGCCCGATCGCGGCGATCTCCCACCAGTTGGCGAGCCCGATGAGGAACGGGGGCGCGACCAGCAGGACAAGGGCGAAGAGCGCGATCATCCCGGGCACCGTCGCGCCCGGGTGGGTCATCTCCGCGAAGATCGCCAGGAGGAAGATCGCGATCAGAATGCCGCGCACCAGCGTGTTCGTGAGAAAGCGGACCAGGCCGTCGGTCCAGCCCGGGTCGTACCTGCGAACCTCGGCGGCACCGGACCACGCCTTGACGTCTTCCTGGGTGCGGACCGGGACGATCCGCTGTTCGCCGGTCTTGGGGTCGGGCTGCGAGTTGTTCCCGGCGAGCCCGTAGTACAGGGTGTCGTTGGCGGAGAGGACCGCGGCGGCCGTGCCGTTGGTGATTTTGCCGAGGAGCTCCCACTCGCCGGCGGAGGCGGCGGTGATCTGGGGCCGGGTGGTTTCGACCTTCAGGCTTCCCTCTTCGTCGGTGAGGTAAGGGACGACGCCCGCGAGCTTGGAGGATCCGACGGGGGCCCCCTCGCCGCGCTGGACGGTTTCGGAGGGGCTTGGGCCTTGCTGGGGCGAAGCGGCTACGGCACCGGTCGAGGAGCCGCCGGGGATTCCCGGGAGGCGAGTGGGTGTGGTGGCGTCTTGGCCGGGGAAGAGCTCTTCAAACTCGGAGCGGTCGATCGCCATCGTGACGCCGGTGGTCTTGTTCCGAACCCACCAGAGCTCAACGTCGTTGGCGACGATCGCCATGGCGAGGTACTCGTCGCGCACATAGCGGCCCGCGTCCCGGTTGTGCCTGCGGACCGAGTCGAGGATCTCCAGGATGACGGGGGGAAGGACCTTCTTGCGAAGCTCGGTGTCGCTGATGGCGGAGACGCCGCCCCCGCCGATCCCGATGGGCATGGCGTCCCCGAAGGTGCATGGGTCGTTGACGATGATGTGGCGGCAGGCCAGCGCGATGATGGCGCCGGCGGAGATCGCGTCACCTTCGACCCACGCGACGGTGTTGTCGACGCCGCTCTGCTTGATCGCCCGGCAAATGTCGAGCGCGGCACCCAGGCTGCCTCCGGGCGTATCGATCTCGAAGACCAGCATGTCGGCACCGTCGCGCACCGCGGCGTTGATGCGTCGCTTGACGCTGGTTCCCATCACCGAGTCGCCAGTCCAGCGGGACCCGTCGATCTCTCCCTTGATGGGGATGATCGCGATCACCTTGGCCTGTCTGTCGACGGGGATGCTCTTGGCTTGAGGGGTGGCGTCGGCGGTCTGGCGTGCCGGGGCCTCGAGCACCGGGACCAGCAACATGACGGCGGCGAACGCCGCCAGAGCCAGCCGTGTGAGGAACGCGGGAAGTGGGATGTGCTGTGAGATCACGGCACCATCATAGATGGGGGCGGAGGGGCGTTGCTTTCAGGTTGCCTTCAGGAAACGTGCGATGGCGGCTGGTCGATGTTCCACCGCATGGCACCGGCGCGGCAGTCGATGTGCACCGCGAAGAAGCCCGGGCGCCCGTCGCGCGACGCGGCGTCGGCTCGACGGATGAGGGGCCAGATCACCTGCCGATCGGATTCCGGAAGGGGGAGCGAATCCAGTTCGGACTCGTGGAACCAGTCGAGACGCCCCTCGCTCATGTCGCGGGGCTCGACATGCACCGGGCCCAGGACCCGGTAGACGAACATCAGCCAGTGGCCGCGGCCCTCGAACTCGCACTCGCTGACGAGGCCGAGGAGGTGGATGCGTTCGAGCGGGATATCGAGCCCGGCCTCCTCGCGGATCTCGCGCTGGGCGCACATCGCGGGTGATTCGCCGGTGACGACGTCGAGCTTGCCACCGATCGGGGAAACCAGTCCCTGGTTCGGCGACTTCAGGCGTTTGAGCAGCAGGATTCGGCCGTGCTCGTCCCGCAGATCGCAGAGGCACGCGATGCGGTAAGGCAGTGCGGGATTCGCGCCGTGAACAGTGGGGGTGGGCATCGGGTCAGAGGGTAGGAGACGGACGCGCCGCGGTACCGCGTGCACGCGTCGGAAGGGCGTGTGTTCTTTTGTGATTCTTCGCGCACCAGACCGATACCCTTTCCATGACGCCCCTTGCCGCGCCCACGATGTCGCCCCGCACCCGCCACCTTCCTCACGAGCTGTTCGACGTCCGCCATCGGAGCGTCTACATGATCGGCATCGGAGGATGCGGGATGTCGGGCCTCGCGCGCGTGCTCCAACTCGCTGGCGGACGGGTGAGCGGGTCCGACCGCGACCCGAGCGAAGCCACCGGCGCCCTCTCGCGGGCCGGGGTCGACGTCGGTTTCGACCAATCGAAGGCGTGGCTCCCGGATTCGTGCGACATGGTGATCGCGTCCGCGGCAATCCCGCCGACCCACCCTCAGTGGCTGGAAGCCGAGCGGCGCGGGATCCCGGTGCTGCTGTACGCCGAGGCGCTGGGCAAGTCGATGGGTCAGCACACCGGCGTGTGCATCGCGGGAACTCACGGCAAATCCACGACGACCGCGATGCTCGGGTGCTGCCTGACCGACTGCG